>NZ_JBFSPI010000150.1:0-4862 GCF_041464685.1 Vibrio sp. 10N.237.312.B06 | reverse complement strand
CAAGAGTATGGCTTGCGCTCGCTTTACTCTGCCGCGCAGCGGCTTCGTTCAACAACCATATTAAGAACGCCACTATGCGCACATCCCGTGAATATAACTAAACCATCTGGCTCTTTAATCACTAACAGTAATTCATGATCAAATGAGTCGCGCTCCCGTCGACTCTTAGACTGTGTATAAAGGTATTTATTACCCTTAGGTTGTTCGTGTTTCACGCTAATATCTGTGATAGCAAAGACATTTGGGGCGATCTCAGTCGTACGATTAACGAAGACTAACCGCTCGTTGCTGTTTTCTAGTAAGTCCGGATTGATCCCGACATCACTTTTAAAACCGAAAGCCCGAAAATGGTAGTTTTTCTGTTCGCAATTTTTGAGAAACACTTTGCCTTTAGAGTTATGAGCAACAAAATCAGCGGTGCCATTACAATGATCATGATGCCTGTGTGATATGACAGCGAGGTCTACATCTTTGATATCAATACCCAGTAATGGTGCGTTTTGACAAAACGTATCGCCACTTCCCATATCGAACAAGATCTTTAGCGATTCAGTTTCAATATGCAGTGATAGTCCGCGCTCAACGGCTAAATCTTTCCTATTATCCAGTCGAGAGTTATCAACCAGCGTCGTTATTTTCATAGTTCTCTTTTTATGTGATCACGAGTCGGATATTGTCCAACGGAAATAAGGTCTTTGACCATCCATTCGCTCAACCTCTGCACCCAACCTTTTGTAGAAATCATGCGCTTTCTTATTATGTGGACTTGCCGTCCATGAGATGTGAGAGGCATATGATGACTCCGCTTGTGACTTTAAAGCCAACATAAGTTCACGGCCATACCCTTTTGATCTTTGATTTCCTGTAACCAATAGGTCGTCAAGCCAGATTGATGGCTCTCCACTGAAGGATGAATATCGATAGTGATACAGTGCGAAGCCAAAAGGCTCACAATTCCGTTCCAATATTAATGCATGGGCAAATGCGTACTCACCAAATAGTGTACGTTCGATTTTCTCTATAGTTGTCGAGATTTCACCAACAAACCCTTTCATACTCCGGTCAAAGTCGGCTTTTTGTTCAATAAACTCTAACAAGACACTTGAGTCTTCTTTCGTCGCAGTCCTTACGATCACTCTCTTCTCCATGGATGAATTTATTCGTTGTCGCCTAACGCCTGTTAATTGATGCAAAAGGCCACGCGTTACAAATCAACTTGCTGCACCAATTAAGATTTTTGTTTCGCAGACGTTATTGCTTGGGCTATTTTGGCCCTATGGTTTATTTCCCACTCAGCGAGTGTTAATGACGCCTCTTTACTTGCTTTCTGTGAAGCTATTAAAAACACTTCGTCTTTTCTGGATTTAGGAATAACGACAATACCTTCTGCATCAGCAACAATGATATCTCCCGTAGAGACCTTTGCTCCCCCGCAAGTGATTGGAGCGCCCAATTCAGAATAGATCTCTTTCTTTCCCGGAACTGGATGAACACCTTTCGCAAAAACTGGAAACTTCATATCTGAAATTTCAGTCAAATCTCGAATGACACCATCAATAATAAAGCCTTTGATACCTCGACTCTTCGCGACTGCGCATACATTACCACCAGCTACTGCATATTCGCTATCAACTCCATCCACTACAATGATGGAACCTTCAGGTGCTTCGTATATGGCTGAATGAAGCATTAAATTATCACCAGACGTTAACTGGACAGTAAATGCCTCTCCAAAAATTCTGGGTATTCCCTGCCAAAGAGGACCAATATTAAAGTTAATAAAGTAGTCGTTGCTTAGTATGTTTCCGTACTCGGTTGTCGCTAATTTAGAAAAATCTGACATCATATTTACTCTCCATGTTTGAATGAAACCTGCCGGTCTATGTATGTTGCTTGATATGTTGAGGCTATCCGCTTAGTTTCTTAGACATATTGAAACCGGTAACCTCAAAGCCAACTTCTTTATACAACTTAAGCGCGCGCTCATTATGGTATGCGACCCTCAGTTTTATTTGATTGATACCAATAGCAAGTAGTTGGGTCTCTAACGCAGAAATTGATTGAGTACCATAACCTTGACCTCGATGATCATTCGAGATGAAGAAGTCATAGATAAACGTAGATTTATCCCCAATATTTACTGAGTGCCAAAGGTAACCCACAAGCTTACGTTCACCATCGACTTCAACATCAATGCATAATAGCGAATGCTCATTGCCCTCTAGTCCGTTAGGGAAGCTGCGATGCAAGTCCTTCTTTGCCAATTCGACTGCAACGTCTAAAGAATACCCATAGTTTCTAGCTATTTCCTGACTGTAATCGTCAATAAAATACTGACAATAAGCTGGATATTCGTCTTGGCGCATTCCTCTAAGTACTACCATGTTCATCCTTTATAAACGTTGAATTCAATTAGTAACATAACGCCCGCTTGAGCAGATTACAACGCTACCAATACTCTCAAATTTAACACCTAACCCACTGAAGTTAAACGAGTGGGAACACGAATACCGCCGCATGCCAAAATGCCAAGCGTACCGAATCACGCCTAAGTTGTTTGTGATGACAAAACATCTTCGTTTAACCGCAACTTTACTTGTCTACTGACACTTTCTATGTCTAACGAAGGTTAAAACCAAAGCCACCAACGCAAGTAGCTCAAAAAGCCAAAATAGAGGAATAAGCCCGAATGGCTCAACCAACACACCATTTTCATCTACGTATGAACCTATGGTGTTATAAGCAATGAAACACAAAAGGCCACTAACGCAGAAAAGAAAGCTGATTTTATACTTACGGAGAAAATTCATCGGAGCCTCAACATTTGAATATCTAAAATATCAGACACTTTGTAAGAGAACATGGTTCACTCGGATAGGCATAATTGGATAGACGAGTTATCGCCGCTTGAAGTGACTGACATCGCGATCACCTCACCTCAACCATTGTGCCGAAAACACTAAAATTGATTCGAGCTGGAAATGCCAAGCGTTTAACATCACTCTTATATACCGATATGGATAATAGACACTTGTTATGTGCTTTTTATTGAGGCTTATCTTCTGGGTTATCACGATACCAGGCTTCGAGCAGTTCCCGACCATAGATGACTTCTGTCTGCATATGCATGTAAAGAAGGAATGCAGCTAATAGAAAACTAACTCCGTTCAACCACCTTAATGCTTGTTTACGTTCTGCATCATAGAAAAACATACTGACACCAACAAGCAAGAAAGGATAACAACCTATAAGAAGTAACAACCAGCCAAGGTAACTTGATATTGCCATATCCGTCATTTACGCCCCCTCAGAGCCATTAGAAAACTCATTGTATATTAGAGTAACTATTCAGCTATTAGGAGTTCACATAATCGAGTTTCGAGGCACTTCAAGTTGGGGGTTGAGCTGGGATGTTAGGCGTGAGCACCACCTAACCGAAACCATTACACCGCAAACACAAAACTCGACCGAAACTAAAAAATGCCGAGCGTTGTGAATTAGTCTTAAGCTAATAAAAACTAAGTGCTACTCTACACTTTCAAAGTGGGCAAATACTTCTGCGCCAATCATATTTTGTGTTTCATTTTTAAATTCGTAGTATTCGGGCTTTTCATCGATGAATATTTGATGAGTTAACTTGTAGTCATCCCCAGACACCAATAACCCGACAGGAAGATGATACTGATTATTTGGCACTAAAAAGTAAAACAAGTGAGTACCACATTTACCGCAGAACCCTCTCTCAGCCCAATCGGATGACTTATATCTCACTACATTTGGTTCACCTGATATTTTAACGGAATCAGCACAATCAATGACTAACATCGGCCCGCCAGACCAATTTCTACACATACTACAATGACAAGCCCCCAATTCATTACTGGCGTACTCTACTTCCAACTCAACCGAGCCACATAGGCACTTTCCTTTACCTTTCATGAATCCTCCAATCTTTGCAATGTGTGTAACAATAATAGCGGATAACGCTTTTTATACCGATGACTTAATAAGAAAAGGCTATTTTTTGTTCCCCTTCTCCGACAGATACGCAGCGTACTCTTTAGAGATCCATTTATGAATATGAAGCCCTGTTTTACGAAAGAGATACCAATCTATAGCAGCTAAAATCACCAAACCGATTACAGTTCCCATTACAAAACCTCCATGCTCATTGAAATGTCACTCTAGCAAATGGTTAAGAAAAGCACCGTGAACCTAAACTAGATATGGATAGTTACTTTAACTCAGGAAGAATTGCAGGAATATGATGCCCGCTTAAGTGGTGAGCAACGTAATACCACCTTAAACACTAAGCGCAACGCACAGTAAAAATGCCATGCATTGTGAATCTTATTAAATTTATTCTTAGGTATTTTTCCTATAGATAGCGCCTTGCTCTTCATACCAAGCGGCTACAGTCTTCCAACAAACCTGAAACCACTCCTTTTGAAACAAGTATTGACTAAACTGTTCGTGACCAGCTTTTTCAGCTCGTCTGGCTTGCTGGATTGATTCATACTCAAATACGGCTGAAAGAACCAAACTTCTTGGATTGCCACGTTTAAGATTCGCATTCATTCTCCACTCAGGAGGATTCTTGCTGTGGCCAATTTTAACCCACGGTCTTACGACCTCTCCTTCAAATGCTTCTTCAGTAATCAGGTAAACAAATGCCATAATACTCTCAAAATACGTAACACCCTGTTAAAGTGTGATCAACGCAATGCCGAAGCTTCCGCATACTACCTTAAACACAAAACACAATGCATAGTAAAAATACCAAGCGTTGCGAATAACTATTAAATGCTTTGTTGAACGAAGCCGCTGCGCGGCAGAGTAAAGCGAGCGCAAGCCATACTCTT
>NZ_JBFSPI010000149.1:0-4866 GCF_041464685.1 Vibrio sp. 10N.237.312.B06 | reverse complement strand
ACCGATGTATTGTTGAACGCGAAATGTACAGCAAAGATCAACACGCCCTAGATAAGTATGGGCTAATTCGTTGTTGTTCAACCATTCTTCTATTATTGTATATCTATAATTCCAATAAATATTATTCGTTAATGGACAAAGAGGGCTATATGTCGAAAAATCGAGTCTTGGTGCTATTCGCCCACCCTTCTCAGCATCGCTCTGAAGCTAACAAACCCTTATTTGAGCAAGCCAAACGTATTGAAGGCGTCACCTGTGTCGACCTTTATGCTGAATACCCAACCTTCAAGATCAATATCGATCGCGAACAGAAACGCCTGTTGGACCATGACATCATCATTTTTCAGTTCCCACTATATTGGTACTCAACACCCGCGATTCTTAAAGAGTGGCAAGACCTCGTCCTAGAATACGGATTTGCTTACGGCACCGACGGCAATGAACTGCAAGGTAAAAGCTTGTTATGCAGTATCACCGCTGGAGGCAAAAAAGAGGCTTATCAAACTGACGGTTATAACCACTTCACCATCCGTGAACTGCTTCACCCAATCGAACAAACGGCGTCTTTGTGCGGCATGAACTACTTGGCTCCATTGGCTTTGTTTGGTTCACGTACTGCGTTAGAAGAAGGCCGAATTCAAGATCATGTAAATAGCTACAAATCGCTTTTAGAGGCTTTTGTTGCGGGCGAAGTCGATCTTAAAAAGGCAAGCAAGGCTGAAAAGCTAAACCATTATGTCGATGAAATGATGAGCAGAGGTTAGATCATGACAGGATATTTTCTACAAGCATTTATCTATTTGCTCGCGGCAGTCATCGCCGTCCCTATCGCCAAAAGGCTTGGCCTCGGCTCTGTGCTTGGTTACCTGATTGCCGGTGTGGTGATTGGCCCAATCATCGGCTTAGTGGGTGAAGAGACCACGACCATTCAACACTTTGCCGAATTCGGCGTAGTAATGATGCTGTTCTTGGTCGGGCTTGAGCTTGAGCCGAAGATGCTTTGGGCAATGAGAAACCGCCTGATGGGGCTCGGCGGCCTACAAGTCGGTGGCACAACGGCCATAGTCATGGGGATTGCTCTGTTCTTCGGGCAACCTTGGACGATCGCGCTGACTATCGGTTTGATCTTCGCACTGTCATCTACCGCGATTGTTCTCCAAACCTTTAATGAGAAAGGGCTCTCCAAGACAGAAGGCGGCAAGAATGCTTTCTCGGTCTTACTGTTCCAAGATATCGCTGTCATTCCGATGCTGGCATTTATCCCTCTATTGGCATTGCCAGAATTAATCGAAGCTGCACAAAGCGCGGTCGCTTCGACTTCTGATCACCATGAAGAGTTGAGTCTTGTTGCTGGCCTACCCGGCTGGGCTTATGGCCTTGTGATCACAGCATCTATTGCGATTGTTGTGGTCGGCGGGCACTTCTTGAGTCGTCCACTGTTCCGCTTTGTGGCGAGCTCAGGCTTGCGAGAAATCTTTACTGCAACCGCACTGATGTTGGTTATTGGTATTGCTGCACTAATGAGCCTAGTCGGCCTCTCACCAGCTTTAGGAACCTTCCTTGCGGGTGTGGTATTGGCGAACAGTGAATTCCGCCACGAGCTTGAGTCTAATATAGACCCGTTTAAAGGGCTGCTACTTGGCTTGTTCTTCATTACGGTAGGTGCGGGCATCAACTTTGATGTTCTATTCAACGACTTTGGTTTGATCATTGGCCTCACTCTTGGCGTTATGCTACTTAAAGCCTTGGTGTTGTTTACATTGGCGTTGATCTTCAAAATTAAAAATAGCGACCGTTGGTTGTTTACGTTGAGCTTGGCGCAAGCCGGTGAATTTGGTTTTGTACTACTGAGCTTCTCGGCTCAAAACCACGTATTGCCTGCTGATATAGTCCAAACTCTGTCGCTGGTTGTTGCTCTTTCAATGTTCCTAACACCAGGCTTATTCATTCTATTTGATAAAGTGATACTTCCTCGTTACGAGCAAAAGTCTAACGACCGAGAAGCCGATACTATCGAAGAGAAAGGTACGGTGATCATTGCTGGTATTGGCCGATTCGGTCAAATCGTTAACCGCTTATTGGTGTCGAATGATGTCAAGACTGTGGTTTTGGATCACCAAGCCAACCAAGTCGATTTACTTCGCTCTATCAACATCAAATCTTACTTTGGTGATGCGACTCGTCATGACTTATTGCATACAGCAGGGATCGAAGAAGCCGCAATGTTTGTCGTCGCTATCGATAACCAAGACTCAAGCGTTGAATTAGTAAAATACGTTAAACACACCTACCCTAAAGTGAAAATTTTAGCGCGTGCGTTCGACCGTGGTCACAGTTACCGCCTACGAGAAGCTGGTGCAGATTTTGTAGTCTCAGAAACGTACCACTCGGCACTCGAAATGGGCGCAGAAGCTCTACGTTCTTTAGGGCACCATCCATTCTTCGTTGAACAGCAAAAATCAACGTATCAACGTGTTGAAAGCCGTAAGTCTGAAAAACTCTACCAAGCTTGGTCTGAAGCGGAAGAGAACCCACGTTACGACAACAACTACCGACAAATCTTCATTCACCTTGAAGAAGCAATGAAAGAAGACATGAAAAAAGACCGTTCAGACAAGCACTCTCGCTCAGAACGAGGTTGGACACCGCCACCGAAAGGCTATGCAGATGGCTTTGAGGAAGAACAAACCTAAGCAGAGCTCAAATTCGAGGTTAACAACCACTCAAAAAGCGGCTTTCGGGTCGCTTTTTCATTCTCTAAATACGAATAGCACGACCGATGAAGCCAAAACACGGAACCTAAATCAGATGAACCACGACATTTATGTGATCCAGTTATAATTTTCAATCTCAAGCTACCCGTCAAAAATGAATTCACTTTTTACATTTATAAAACATTACCTCTCCACACAAACCACACTGTAAATGTGGATATATATGCATTCTTTTAAGCCCTTCAGTCGTCGTTCTAATTCGTAGCGACCATCCTCTAACGTTTGAGTTACATTGCATATATCTAAACACGCCTCACAAGTCGCCATCAAGGCATTCACATCGCCAATAATTAACGCTCCGCATTCACAAATCCAAACCATAAAAATTAACACAAACGTTTCAAAGTATGTCTATCGTTACAATTTGTAACGCATGCCAGTTGTCGGTATAGTCCTGCACTTCAAAAAGTGAGGCGGTTGCGCTCACCTTAAAGGAGATATAATAATGATTACTAATGATGCAGTAATAATGGGCATGTTAGCTGTTATTCTTGGCGGTGTTTTTATCACGGAAAGTAGCCAAAATAGCGCACTGAAAAAATTCTACTCGTTCGTTCCGGGTCTATTGCTCTGTTACTTTGTGCCTTCTCTACTTAACAGTTTAGGCATCATCGACGCATCAAACTCTAAGTTATACTTCGTTGCAAGTCGCTACCTATTACCAAGCGCACTCGTTCTACTGATCATCTCAGCAGACCTACGTAAAATCTTTGGCCTTGGTTCAAAAGCCGTCATCATGTTCCTAACCGGTACTGTCGGCATTATCATCGGTGGCCCGCTGGCTATCTTGATCATCGACCAAATTAACCCTGAGCTTGTATCTGGCGACGTATGGCGCGGCCTCACAACCGTTGCTGGTTCTTGGATTGGCGGCGGTGCGAACCAAGCAGCAATGAAAGAAGTGTTCGAGGTTGATGATCAATTATTCTCTGCAATGATTACGGTTGATGTTATCTGTGCGAACATTTGGATGGCTGTATTGCTTATCATGGCAGGCCGTCAGAAGAAGATTGATGCATGGTTAAAAGCTGATACTTCATCTATTGAAGAGCTAAAAGAGACGGTTTCTAAATACCAAGAAGAGAACGCTCGCCCAACAACCACAACAGATTTAATGAAGATCACGGGAATTGCGTTCGGTCTTACCGGCCTAGCTCACTTATTCAGTGACCTAATCGCACCTTGGATCTCGACCAACGCTCCAGAGCTTGCGAAATACAGCCTTACATCAGGCTTCTTCTGGTTAATCGTAATGGTGACAACGTTCGCGCTCATCGCTTCATGCTTCAAATCAACACGCAGTCTTGAGCACAGTGGCGCATCAAAGGTAGGTTCAGCGTTCATCTACATCCTAGTTGCAACTATCGGTATGCAAATGGATGTGACGGCTATCTTAGACAATCCAGGCTACTTCTTCATTGGTATCACATGGCTAACTATCCATGCCATTCTAATGATTGTGATGGCGAAGCTTATCCGCGCACCACTGTTCTTCATGGCTGTCGGTAGCCAAGCTAACGTTGGCGGCGCAGCATCGGCTCCTATCGTAGCAGCTGCATTCCACCCAGCATTAGCGCCAGTAGGTATCCTAATGGCAGTATTGGGTTACGCTCTCGGTACATACGGCGCTTACATCTGTGGTCTCATCATGCAGGCTGCTGGGGGTTAATAGAATCGCTTCAATCCAATAACACAAAAGGCTGAACGATCATCGTTCAGCCTTTTTCATTTCTACTCTTCCACACTGAGATTAATCAAACAAAGACGCCAGCTTATTTTCAACAACTGGGCTGATATTAAAGCTCAACATAAAATCTGGACGCGTTTCTTCGTCTTTCTCAAGGTAATAGTTCGCTTCAATGCCAAACTTCCAAGGACGTCCGTTCAACACAGTAGTCTTGCTTACGCTTATATTCAACGGAATTTCCGCCTGATCCTTATTCCAATCATACGAGAATGTCGGCGCAGAGCGGCTTTGTTGCGTAATTCAGTTTAGAGACAGAGCAGCCCCATTTCGTGCGTTTCTTAGTCAATACGGCAAGTTTCAGGCATACCTAACCCAGTGAGCTTGTTCAACGCTTTTATCATCGCG
>NZ_JBFSPI010000148.1:0-4960 GCF_041464685.1 Vibrio sp. 10N.237.312.B06 | reverse complement strand
CAAACCTATGCGAGTCACCCCAGCAGAGCTGGGGGTTTATCAATGTTTAATTAAGTGACGTTCCTTCGATAGGAGCGCCATCGAGTAATGCTGTTTTGCATTTACCGCAGGTTGGGCTTTCTGAAATTCTTTCTGAAGGAACTCGGTTTACGCCATTACAAGAAGGGCAACGTGTGTTGAATGTAGACATAACTTTCTCTTTTTATTGTAACTCCGTGTCTAACGCGATTTACGAATCACGCACGGAGCGCTTATACTGTTTAAAACTAGAATACGATACTTAAATAAAAACAAACAATAAATAGGTAAATGATGACAAAATTTTACGCCGAGATTACGGGCTGGGGAAAGTGTCTGCCACCAGCCGTGTTGTCCAATGATGATCTAAGCACTTTCATTGATACGTCTGACGAGTGGATTAGAACTCGAACTGGTATCGAAAACCGTCGTATCAGTCATGTAAATACCTCTGAGTTAGCGACTGTTGCTGCTCAACACGCAATGGCGTGTGCTGGTCTTACTGCCAAAGATATCGACCTTGTGATCATCGCGACGTGCAGCCCAGACTCCCTTATTCCAAATACTGCGTCTAAAGTTCAACAGAACCTAGGCATCAAGAGCGCAGCGGCTTTCGACCTTAACGCAGCGTGTACAGGGTTCATCTACGGCGTTGAAACGGCGACTCGACTGATTCAAGCAGGCAACTACCGTAATGCTATCGTAGTGGGTGCAGAACGCTTGTCATTCTTCATCGACTGGACCAAGCGTGATACTGCGGTTCTATTTGGTGACGGCGCAGGTGCTGTGGTTCTATCTCGCACTGAAGAGCAGGTTGGCTTACAAGAAGCGCAAATCGGTTGTGAAGCAGAAGGCCGTGACATTCTAGCGGTACCCAAATTCGGTACTTCTATGGACCGCTTTGCTGCAGATAACGGTTACTGGGACTTTGATTTCGTAGGTAAAGAAATCTTCAAGCGTGCAGTGAAAGGCATGGGCGCTGCTGCACACACAGTATTAAGCCGTACTGGCATCTCAACCGACAATATCGATGTTGTGATTCCGCACCAAGCCAACATCCGAATCATCCAGACCTTGTGTGATATGGCGGGTCTTGAGCGCGAGAAAGCGTTTGTTAACATCCAAAACTACGGCAACACATCCGCAGCGACTGTGCCAATTGCACTGTGTGAATCATTAGAGCAAGGCTTCGTTAAACCTAACTCTAACATCTTGTTTGCGGCATTTGGTGCAGGTTTAACTTGGGGTGCTGGCCATATTAAGTGGGGCAGTCGTGTTGAACCGTTAGGTCAATCGGATGCGAAGCTTCCAGAAGCGGATAAATCTGCTTTGGAGCTTCTAGAAAGAGCCATTTTACACTGTAAAACGCGGCCTAACTCAGAAAGTGAGTAGCGGAGTATGGTACGAGTTCGCCTTTTAAGTCGGATTCGCCCCGTGATATAAATCGACCACCATGGTGCTCGTTTAATTAGGGACTGATCTCGTCCCTTTTGTTATTTCTTAGGAAGTGTTTTGAAGAAAGTTTTAGCAATTGGCTACGTTTGGCCAGAACCGAATTCATCGGCGGCTGGCAGCCATATGATGTCTCTTTTACGCCTGTTCAAGAGACAAGGTTGGTCCGTTGAATTTGCAACGCCAGCTCAAGAAACCGAGCACATGATCGATCTCTCTGAAGAGGGCATCACGAGCCAATCCATACAGTTAAATTGCGATAGCTTTGACCAATACATCGAAGAGCTGCAACCCGATGTCGTGATGTTTGACCGTTTCATGATGGAAGAGCAGTTTGGTTGGCGCGTGGAAAAAGTATGCCCGAATGCTTTTAAGTTACTGGATACGGAAGACTTACAGTTTCTACGTAACGCGCGCCATGAAGCGGTTAAGAAAGAGACTGAACTGACCAAAGCGTATTTGTACAGTGACTTGGCTAAACGTGAAATTGCCGCAATTTTACGCTGTGATCTTTCGTTGATCATTTCAAGCTACGAGATGGAGCTGCTTCAATCTGAGTTCAATATCGATCCAAAACTGGTTCATCATTTGCCGTTCATGGTTGATCTTAATACACTTCCTGAAAGCACGAAAAGCTTTGAAGAACGTAAGCATTTCATGACGATAGGTAACTTTAGACACGCACCGAACTGGGATGCTGTGCTTCAGTTACAGAAGATTTGGCCGAAGATTCGCAAGCAGTTACCTGAATCCGAACTTCATATTTACGGATCTTACCCGCCGCCGAAAGCAACGGCTTTGCACAACCCTAAAACCGGTTTCCATATAAAAGGTTGGGCTAAAGACGCTCAAGAAGTGATGGAGCAAGCTCGTGTGTGTGTTGCACCTCTACGATTTGGCGCGGGCATTAAAGGCAAGTTGCTTGATGCGATGAAGCTGAAAACTCCGAACGTGACGAGTGAAATCGGCAGTGAAGGCATGCTACCGCAGGGTGAATTGCAATGGCCGGGCGCGGTTGCTGATGATATCGACGAGTTTGTTGAAGCTGCAGTTGCTCTGTACAAAGATGAAGAGAAGTGGCTTAAAGCACAAAGCCAATGTCATTCAATCCTTGAAGCGCACTACGAGCAGAATCAACTCGGCGACACATTGATTGAGCGATTAACGGCGTTAGAGTCCGATCTTGAATCTCATCGACTGGATAACTTCTTTGGTTCGATGCTTAAGCACCACAGCATGGCGAGCACCAAGTATATGTCGCAGTGGATAGCTGAAAAGAACAAGACTAAGTAACTGACACAATAAACCGAATCAAATAATAAGCCCTTAGGTTAACGCCTAGGGGCTTTTTTCATGCAGGACGCTTGTTAATTTCAGACTTACAAACCGAAACATTCTAGCAATACATTAGCATTGACTAATTTATATTTATTAGTAAACTCTAATTTAAATTGAGGATGATGAGTTAATCGACGTTATGAGAGAGGTCAGTGATGAGTTTAATACCTTGGGATGCATTGTTCGGTGGCATGTTGTTAGGCGCGTCGGCAATTATTCTTATGTTAGGAATAGGGCGAGTAGCAGGAATTAGCGGTATTGTTGGCCGCTTGTTACCGTCGAGAAAGAACAAAAGATTAGAATCAGGATCCGAATCGAACTCGGACTCCAGCATTGAGAAAACCGAAAAACATTGGCGACTTGCTTTTGTTGTCGGAATGGTCGTGAGCGGCTGGTTATTGATTCCAACAGGCTACCAACTTCCGCAATTAGAAGAGATCAACTTCGCAGTGGTTATCATAGCCGGATTATTGGTGGGCTTTGGTACCAAGATGGCGAATGGCTGTACTAGCGGCCATGGCATTGTGGGGATGGCTCGTTTGTCCAAGCGCTCAATCATCGCTACTTGTGTATTCATGGGTGTGGCAATCGTAACTGTGTTTGCTAAGAACTTGATCGGTTTAGGGGCGTAATGAAAAACTCTTCACTTACTATCGTTATCGGTTTGGTCGCAGGTATTCTTTTTGGCTCAGGTATGATCATTTCAGGCATGGTTGACCCGAACAAAGTACTTGGGTTTTTAGATATTGCTGGCGACTGGGACATTAGCTTGGCATTCGTCATGGGTGGCGCGTTATTGGTCTTCGCTCCGTTTTATCACTTGGTCATTAAAAAGCGCGCTCAAGCCGTCAATGGCGAACCTTTAGATAGCAGTAATAATCCACTAATAGATAGAAAGTTGATCTTAGGTTCAACTGCTTTTGGTTTAGGCTGGGGGATTGCAGGCTTTTGCCCGGGCCCTGCAGTAACCAGCCTTAGTGGGGGTAACCCAACGGTATGGCTGTTCGTCTTAAGCATGCTGGTGGGAATGTGGTTGGCGGGTCGTACGAACAAAACCTGTTAGTAGCAAGCTTATCGCTGATTACATTGGCTTTGACGTTATTCGTTCTGAACTGACCAAGCATAGAGGTTGACTCGCTTTTAGCAAAAAAGCCAGTCAGCCTCTTTCTATATCTACCGTTAGCTATGATCTGCCGTTATCTAAAATCTACTATTTAATAGTCGTTGAAACTGGGCAATGGTCGCTAAGTTTGTAATCAAGCACATCTTGCGTTTCAAAGACCTTCTGTTTAGCAGGAAAGGCATCTAAGGATTTGCTCACTACAATATGATCAATCACAGAACGGAACTGGTGTGTGCGATGGTTATTGCGGTTAGAGCGTACCTTACAATCTGCTCGAGTTTTTCTTGTCGCCAACTGAGCATCGGCATTTTGAGTTAAGTCTTTCCACATCCAATCTCTTGAGTAAGAAAGGTTATGGTTGAAATCGCCTAATATTGCGTAATCCTGACCTTGGCGTTCTCTTTGCTGTATCCACTTATTAAGTTGTTGCGCTTGGTCTTTGAGCCTTGAACAGTCACGGTTAGATTTATACGCGCCGCTGCAACCCGCCTTTAAATGCACAGACAACATGTGAATTGGTTTTGTATCCGTTTTCACAACCATATAACTGGCAAACCTAAGCTTGCTGTTAGCGCTCGATTCGAGAGGAAAGTCAGCGTAGTCGGTGAGTATGATTCCTTTACGAACCGCGAACCCTGTGTATTGATTCACTTCTTTGAACTGATGGTTACTGTTTTCTGGTAATGCCCGGTCAGACATCAATATCTTGTATTGATCGCCAGCGATGCGCTGAATGGCATTGATGTCATCGACTTCTTGGAAAGCCACCACATCCGAGTTTAAGGATTGGAAATACTGTTCGAGCTTATCGAAATCCGCTTGATCACGTTGGTCAGAAAACTTATTCACAGCCTCGTTGGTTGATAACCATTCGATATTCCAACTGGATATGGTCAAAGGTTCAGCAAATGTCTGGCTACTGAGTAAGCAACCTAACATTATCCAGTTTTGAAGTCGTTTCATCCCAAATATCCCTAATTAAACATTGATAAACCCCCAGCTCTGCTGGGGTGACTCGCATAGGTTTGA
>NZ_JBFSPI010000147.1:0-5347 GCF_041464685.1 Vibrio sp. 10N.237.312.B06 | reverse complement strand
CTGTAGGATCGTTCAACTGATCAGGAAAATGCTTAAATGATCAGTGTTAGCTCAAATGAGCGGCGTTTTTTCGTGTCAGTTTTTGAGGAATTAGGAGTTAAGACTTAAAAAACCAAATGTAACTTACGAATAATTCATTTAATAAGCAGTTATTTAATAAGCAAAGCGAGTCTCTTCTTTAAATAAGCTAGCTATAACCTCTTGGTATTGCATAAGGTTAAACGTAGAGTTGTCATTGTTATATTTTTGTTGCTTGTTTGCTAAATATGGTTGAGACACTAACGACGTAACCAACATCTGGTAATAATGAAAGTTTGACTCGTTACAGCCATCAACTAAATAAAGAAGATTTTCAAGAGTCTTATTGTAGGTGTAACCAAACTTAGACTCTTTAAGGCGTTGAAAATTTTCGTAATTGTATGAGCTTCCGCCAAAAGTGAATAGTAAAAAGATGTTAGGCGAAGCTTCCCAAAACTCGATAAGTTCAGAAAGTAAGTGTTGTAGTTGTATTCCATCCACTCTCTGATACTTTGAGAACTGATCTTGAAAACGACTTGTATGCTCTTCGATGAGCTGATCAAACAATTGCTCTTTGTTATTAAAGTAATAAAGAATTAACGCGGGGCTTACACCCGCAGACTTAGCAATAGACCGAATTGAAACTTTACTATAAGGCTGAGAAATAAATAGCTTTTCTGCTGAGCTCAAGATTTTTGTTCTTTTGTCATTTAGCATCAGATTGTATCCTCACCTATTTGTTTATATTACCCGCGCATTCTATAACTCAACCAAATAATCTCAACATGCCCATTTTTATATCAAACAAACTAAATGAATAAAAATATAAAAAATTTGGATTTTTTAGAAAATAGAGCAAAAAGCAACTAGCAAAATTGCCTTATGAAACAATAAGATAGGAAATTGACAAGCGATTGTAAGCGGTAAGTAAGAGAGTTCGAACAGTATGTAAGCCAATGTAAGAGTGGCGCCCTATTAGAGCGCCACACGAAAAGCCTTTACTTTACAGCTCAAGCTTTTATTTTATAGCTCAAACTTAAAGCTTTAGAAGAACCTTAACTGAGCTATCAACTAAAGAGTCATCGATATAAGCAATTTTGTTTGAAGAGCTAGCGACCATGTCTTTCGCTAAGCTTTCTTGACCTACAGCTTTAGGTGGTTGACCTTTACCCGTAAATACTCGCTTTGCCCAGTAAGCTTGAAGCTGTGCTTCTGTCTTCTTTGTAATTGCTTGGTGAAAAGTACCCTTAAGTGGGTGACCGTCTTCCAAGTCTACCGCTTCAATCTGTAGAGACTTTGCTTTACCTAGATACAGTTTTTTAACTGTTGAAGCGTCAAGCTCATTCATTGATGGGTTGCCAACAACAACCAAACCAGCGAAAGCGTTCATGCTGCTAAGAAGAGCAGCGGCTACCAATGCTTTTTTAAACATAATTCTCTTCCTTAAAATACCGCGTCAACTTTAACTGTGTACAAGATGTTGTCTTCGTTCTTGTAAGATGCGTTAACACCACCATTAGTTGAACCGAAGTTGGTTAGGTAGCTAACATCACCTTTCAGCGCGATATTAGGCATAAAGTCCCAACGAGTACCGACGCTGTAAGTTGTGCGTTGGATATTCATGTTGCTAGAGATAGCGGCTGCAGAGCCGAAAGCATATTTAGTAGCAGCACTTGGGTTCTTAACCATGTTTACGTATTGACGTTTAACCTGGTTGTTACGTTCTGCATCGTCTGTCGATTCCATGTGCGCTACAGTTACGTAAGGCGTGAATTCGTTCACACGGTAAGCCGTTGTCAGGTAAGCAGAATCTACATCGTGATAGAAACCTTCAACCGTTGTACGAGTAACTTCTGAAACTAGCGATAGGTTACCGTTGTCGTATCGACCACCAACACCGTAGAACTTTGCTTTCTCATCGTTAAACGTTGTGTTTAAAATAGGTGGCTTATTCTTAACGTTCCAGTTTGTTGCTGAGCTTACCACTGCTTGAGCGTAAACCGTACGTAAAGTCCAAGTGTCGTCTGTCCAGTTGATCACACCACCAGCGATGTCATCAAACTGCGTATCAGCATTGTAGCTATGCTTAGACGCTGAAAGCTTTTGTGAACCTACGAAACCTTGGAATGATACTGTGCTGTCGTCTAACTCAACGTCATAGATGAAATCACCACCAGTAAGTGACGTAAGAACCACAGAACCATAAACTTCACTAGGAACGCGAACGCTTGTTTGAGCGTAACCCACTTCTAGGTAGTCAGAGTACATGAACAGAGGAAGACGTAGCTTACCGCCACGGACTGTCAAATTTGGTGTTACTTTATGGCTTAGAAATGCCCACTCAACATCCGGTGTCCAGTTTTCTTTCTTGTTACCGCGCGCAACCATTTGCACTACAGCTGAAGTAGAGTCGTTAACTTCAAACTCACCTTGCAAACCAATTAGAGAACCTTCATCAAAGCGTACTTTGTTTTGTGACTTCATGAAACCATGGCTATTGTTACCAAGTTGCATGTTCAAAGACGCAAAACCATTGAAGCTAAATTTATCAGCGACTGAATTTAGTTCTTTTGCTTCAAGAATAGCGACCTTGTTTTCAAGCTCAGCCAATTTTTGCTCATCTGTAGCGTGTGCAGCGAATGAAGTCGCAAGTGCTACCGCTAACGGCAATAAGCGAAAAGAGGAGTTAGTCATTGTTGTTCTCCGTTATACTTTAAATTGTGATGTTGATTTACTCAGCTCTGTAACGATGCCACTCAGTTGGTGACTTAGAGCTTCGAGTTGATCTGTCGACTGAGACACTTGATGAGAGCACTGTCTAAAATCATCCATATGGGTGTGGATTTGTTTTGAAGCACGAGCTTGATGCTCTGTAGTACTTGCAATTTGTTTGTTGAGCTCGGTAATTTCTTCTACCTGGCCACTAATTTCTAATAGATAGTCACCCGCGTTTTGCGCGTCTCCAACCGCCTGTGACGAGCTCGCTAAGCCTTGGTCCATAGCGCCAACAGCAGCGTTAGAGCCGGACTTAAGGTCGACCAACAGGGCATTAATTTCTGTTGCGGATTGTTGAGTATTGTTCGCTAACACGCGCACTTCGTCGGACACAACAGCAAAGCCTCGGCCATGTTCACCAGCTCGCGCAGCTTCAATTGCAGCATTTAGTGCTAATAAATTCGTTTGCTCAGCGACACTTTGTATTGTGTTTAGTATTGAGCCAACATTGCTTGCATTCTGATCGAGTTCTTTCAACTTACAGGCCGTATCACGGATTTTTGTCGCAAGCTCTTCAATTTCTTTACTCGTTTTAAGAACCACTTGTGTTCCTGTTTGAGCACTAGAATTGGCTTTTTGAGCTTGAGAATCTGCATGCGATGCAAAGTTAACAACTTGTTCTATGAGGTCGATGATGTTATTAACCGCCTCGGTAACCTCTTCGATGTGATCACGTTGAGTGCTATTTAGAGCCAAGGTTTGATTCGACTCGCTACGAATCTTGTCGCTGACAACCTCAAGCTCGTGTCCAATGCTTAACGTACTCGCGATAATGCCTTGTAGCTTTTCAATGAATTGATTGAAACTCTCAACAAGCGTTGATATCTCATCTTTTCCTGCGTAGTCGATGCGTACCGTTAAGTCACCATCCCCAGTCGCAATCGCCTTCATCTTTTCTGTCACAAGCAATATTGAGCTAATAACCGATTTGAATATTGCGTAACCAACCGAAATCACAGAGATCAAAAAGAACACACCTAACCAAATAGATTGATTCGCAGCGTCGTTTGCGGCTTTTTCAGAGTGCAAGATAGTGTCTACGACCTTCTGACTCGCGGATGCACGTAACGTCTCGCTTAACGCAACTAATGAATCATATTCAGTGCTAAGTTGGTTCGCTCTGGAGGTCAGGCTCTCGAAAGAGTCATTGAGATTAATAAAATCTTCGCTCAGCGCGTACGCAGAATCCGTGTACCTTGCTAGTTGTTGTGACAGTTTATTAAAAACTGTCGCTTGTGAAGGTAAAACATCGGCACCACAACTCGCTTCAACTTGCAGTTCAGAAGAAATTTGACGTGCAAAATCGAGAGCTTGCTCATCTTCCATCACGACAGCAGCTTCGAACTGTTGCTTCACGTTAGGTAAAAGAGAATATATTTTCGTCGCATGCTCAAGTGCAGGGTAGTAACTTGACTCTAACTGCTTTAGGCGCTGACTATTATCATTATGAATAAAGACATTTATTGAGATAATGGCAGCTAGGCTAAGAGATATTATTGAGAGCAGTACAATAAACTGTACTTTAATGTTGATATAGCGAGACAATAGCATAAGGTTTTTTCATTAGCGCTGGTTGTGGCTGATGGTAACGTTTGTTCATATTTAATAGCGAACACATTCACTAAACAAATTTACCGTTATGTTCAAAGCCCGCTTATTTAATTTCTTTAATTAAGTTCAGCTCTTTAATTTTGCTGTCCCAGTCTTCTTTCCACTCTAATAGTTTACGAGCAGGCATTGGACGAGCGATAAAATAGCCCTGAACCAATGTGTCGACATTACTGATTTCACGAATGTCCATCCAAAGAGAATGATCCTCAACCCCTTCAGCAACTGTACTCAGTTCTAATAAGTGAGCCAAGTAGAGAGTAGCGCGAACAATGGCGTGGCTTGAACGACTGCTTTGAATGTTTTTCACAAAGTCGATATCCAGTTTCAGTGCTGAAAATGGCAGGTCATCTAATTGCTTGAGTGAAGAGTAACCTGTTCCAAAGTCGTCAATCGCCAGGGGAATACCGCGCATGCATATCCTCGTGGTGGACGCCAAAGCAAGAGCGACACTTTCAACTAAATCAGATTCTGTTAATTCCAATTTTATCTGCTCTGTCTCAAGTTCACCTTGGTCGATCAAAGCGAAGATATAATCAACAATATCACCGTCAATAATATCTTTAGCTGTCAGGTTTATTGCAAATCTCCGCTCTCCGAGAAATGACTTCTCATTGATCGCTTGATTGATTAAATACTTCATCACCTCTCCCATTTTTCCTGACTCAAGTAACCGAGACAAAAAGAAAAAAGGGCTGAGTACGCCATAACGAGGGTGCTGCCATCGAATTAGCGATTCACTTTCTCGCCATTCACCACTATGGATACACACTATCGGTTGGTAATAGAACATAAACTCTTGGTTGCTTACCGCTTTTGCTATGTCTTCATCCGTAATAACGATGTCGCTATTAGAATTAGAAGCAGCCGCTTCTTTTGTAGAGTTAAGGTTAGTTAAATGACCTCCGGCGGAGCCGGAGGCTTATTGGGTGACGCCCTCTAAGGG
>NZ_JBFSPI010000146.1:0-5362 GCF_041464685.1 Vibrio sp. 10N.237.312.B06 | reverse complement strand
CACCCGCTATTTTTTATTTTCCTAATATCGTTCTATTTATAAATAAAAAAAACCTTATCTAAATCATTATCACAATCATCGTCAATTTCGCCCCGGCCCCCCCCCCCCCCCAATTGCAGCCATTGAATGCTTCATCTTCAGGTATATGTTATCTATAAAAACGCTTAACACTACCCTAAAGACAAATCACCGTTCCTAGGGATAAAGCAAAAATACGACCGCACAGCCTGCTAGCGGTTTGCCAACAAACTGTGCTCTATCTTCTTACTCGGCTTCTGCCGCTTCAACAGCTAACAAGTCTGCCATGTCATTACCTTTATCACCTGAATGAGCTTTGACCTTAAACACCTCTACGTATTTCTGTGAACGCAATTCGTCGATTTGTTGCCATAGATGACGGTTCTTAACTGGCTTCTTATCTGACTTACGCCAACCTTTATCCTTCCAGTTATCTAACCAACCGTTATAACCCTTCACACAAAAGTCACTGTCTGAGTAGATGACATCGCCATCCTGCGCATACTCTAGACCTTCGATTAAGGCCATTAGCTCTAATTTTGCATTGGTGGTACTGCGTCTGATAGTGATGCTATCTTGATACTCTAGTTCACCGTGCTCATTAAAAGCTGCAATACCAATCCCACCCTGTGTGCATCCGTGTTGATTGTTCGGTGCCGCGCCATCTACGTAAATTGAATAACTCATTTTATTTCTCTCTCTAATTGAAAAGGGAGCCCTCAATGGCTCCCTGTTGATGTGGTCAGTGTGTTTTCTGCTACTTGGATTATTCTTGGCTCTCTCGCAGTGCTAGACGTTGTTCCATCCATTCTTCGATTTCACTCTCTAGCCAAGCTACTGCTCTTCCTCCCAATGGAATGGTTTTAGGAAAGACTTCTTCATCCATAAACTTGTAGATAGTTGAACGGCTTAACCCTGTTGCTGCGATTACGTCTTTTAGTCTTAAGAATCTCATTGGGAATGCTCCTGTATTTTGTATATACCCATGAGATAAGCCACCGCTGTAAAAAAGTGCGGTGAGGTTAACCCTCGCTAGAGCCAAAACAGTAATGCTCTTCTTGCCATGCCTCAGCTAGACGGCTCATGCGGTGAAATACATTGTTCTTTACTACGCTACTTTTGCTCTTGCAGCGCGTCCCTAAGCCGTAGTTACCTCGGTCGTTAAATAATACCAATGAACGCTCTTTGCCTTCGTAGTGGCTCTGTACAGCCTCTTGCCATGCCTCTTTAAGGTGGTTGGCTAATTGATTACGTTTATCCCAACAGATAGCGGAGCCAAAGTACTGGTTGTAATCAAGCAAGAGTATGACTTGGTAATTGTGTGAGGGGGATTTATCGGCTCGCTTACGCCACGAGTAATAGAGTGAGTCTGTATTAAGTCTCTTTTTAAGCTGGTGGATGTAGTCATTGATGATGGTTAAATCGGTGTCTGGGTGGTCTTTAGGAAGGTATAGCCCCAAATGCATGACTAACGTGAACTCAAACTGCTCTAGTGCCTGTTCAAAGAGGTTGGTCATACTCGTAAGGGCGGATTCATACAGCCCGTGCTCACTGTAGATCACGGGATAATCGTTAAAGGTGATGGAATGGGTTATTGCTGGTGTATGGGGAGTGTGGGGAGTGTGGGGCATGAGACAGTACCTATTGATAGTTGAATGACATAAGTACTGCTTGTGGTGGGCTTTTTTAGGTTAACGACGACTGCAACCAAAAGTCGTACTACGGTTATCGCCGTGTTTGGTGGTGGGCTTCGCGAGACGACTCATTCGATAGAAGAACTCGTTTAGCTGGAGCGGGAACGTTTCAGTGTCGGAAGAAAGCTCAAAACCTTCATTGTTAGGGGAATACGCTAACCCTGAGCACCGTTGGTTAGAATGAGCTTCCATCACCCTATCCCATGTCTTTCTTACTTTTTTGTAGAGAAAACGCCCCCAACTATCTCGACCTGTTCCTAAGCTTTGGAAAAGCTCTCTATCAAAGAGCAAGATAAGATGATACTGGCTAGTGGAGTCACACTCCCTAGCCCAGATATAGCGGATCACCGTTTGTGGATGTTGATAGGTATTATTGGTGTATTTATCCTTACAGAGTTCATTAGTCTCCGATTCTAAAGTATGAAAGAAATGGGCAAACACCGTTAGGTAATCGCCCCTGAAGTGACTCGGTAGATTGAGGTTGAGGTGAACAGCAAAGAGTCTCAGACATTGATTTAGTGCTTCAGCCAGTACTTGTTCGATATCCGCCAAATACTCAAGGATAAGACCACCCTAGTGGTAGTAGAGTGGCTTTCCATTAAACGTTCGGTCATGAGTGACGGTGAGGTGGTTAGACGCTTCTGAGTGATGTTGAGTGGCGTTGAGCTGATTTGGCATTCTAGTTCCTATGGTTTGTTGTTAATCCCACAGGAACTGTCACTACCGTAATTTTTAAACTACTTATGACTATGGCCGAAATTCCGTCTACCGCTACCAAAGTGCTTCGTATCTTCTTTGGCTAAATAACTAATGTGCTTAAATAGCTCATCAAACGCGTCGCCAAAGTCATCAGAGTTACGGTTCAAGCGATGAATAACCACGCTGTCACTATTCTTCTTCTTTGAGAAATGTACTAATCCATTTGCCTCTTCATAATCAACACCGACGACTCTCGCCCATGCCTCCAAGATAAAGGAGCCTAAATTATCATCTGGTGTTTGAGTTTGTCCCAACCAGTTAAATCTATCCTTATTAAACATGAGTAATAAGTGATAGTGATCATTCATTGAGGTAGAGCGCTCTCTAACCCAAACATTTCGAACCTTGCAGGGATGAACCCTACCACCCTCTTGTCTTTTTTTTCGCTTTCCAGAGTAAGCTATCTGTGACTGCAACGAGCGGATAAAATCGGTGATGACATTGCCACACTCTTCATTGGCTCTTAGCTTTGGAAATCTCAAATCTACACGGATAGCCATGAGGCGAGGATAATCATCTAATGCTCGTTCAATGGTGGCATGCATTTTTTCTAAGTAGTCGAGGTACAGTGGACCGTGTGCAGTCTGGATAGGATGACCAAGAAAGGTTTTCTTAATGGTGAGTCTAAGTTTTTTGTTTTTTCGAGAACGTACATTCATTGCTATCTATTCCTATGTTGAGGTTCATAGATAGGTCGATGCCGTTATTTATAATGGTGTACTGTGAGTCACTTGGTGTGACTCAGGGATATGTGATGATGTAGTCGTGCACTAGGTATGGTAGATGTTTAGTTATTAACGTAATAATACTAACCAGACAGACAATGCAAAAAACCTTTACGTATACATTTCCTGTCCGTATGGAGGAACAAATACTAGTTAACCATCAACGCCTAGGCACTGAACTGTGGAAAATCGATATCAGCTCACTCACTCTCGAATCCAAGTCAGTTACAAGTTAAATGACAGTTTATTGAGCTAGTTAATGAAGAGAGAGCTCTCGATAATGCACACTACTTCAACAACAATCCATCGCGCCAAAACGACTCAACGCATCCTCATTCATTGTCAAAAACCACGGTTCATACATTTTTATTTCTGGAATTTACTCATATAAAAGGTGACAATAAAAACCGATAATTACCTACTAATCATCGGATTACGGTTACAGTCAAGTTAAGTGAGAGAAATAAAATGACATCGACAGACAAAGAAAAAGCCAATCAATCAGAAATCTCAGTGGTGAATGAGACACCAATATTAGATCCAAATACAGAAGTGGAAATCATCAATCTAGCTAACCCTTTTGATGTCAGAGGTAAGTGTTATCTTTACCATGAAGAGGAAGGAGAGCTTAAACACATGCTTCTTAGAAAAGATGACAAAAAGAAAACCAGTCTTATAAAAGAGCTTACTGAAGTTAAAAACGCAGGACAACTTAGTGAGACCCGATTAAGCAAAGAGTACCCATTTTTAGCAAGCCAAAAACAGATTATCTTATTGCCTTACTCTCCAATTTCAAGAAGCCATATTTCGAATGATACCTATCCAGAAAATAAGATTAATCGAACAAAAATCATCAACACATTTTGGAAAAGCGAGCTAAATCTTAGTTATGATGCTGCGGAAGGATTAATTTTAGTTTGTTCATTTCTAGCCAAGAATGTTGACCGTCATACCCTTGGATTAGGGATAAGCAAAACCAAGATAGCGGTCTCTTTGGGAATGAGTATTCGGCGTGTATCCGATATTTTAGAGCGACTTAAGGAGCTAGGTTACGTGAATTCTTACAAAGAAAAGGTTAAGCGAGGCAATCTAAGTTTGGGAACTTTCGTACAATTAACACACACTTTTTCGACACAGTTTTTGAAATCCATAGATACCCCCACGAAAAACCAAACGGATACCTCATATAAACCACCAGAAAACACATCTCATGAGCGTCATTTTGAATTTATGGAAAGACTGAATAACCTACGACTTAACTTAAAGAAGTTCATCATAGATAGCAAAGAGCCGATACCACCAGTCGTTTTGGAGCAGGTGTTTAAGGTCTTAGGGTAATGCTCATATTTGAACGTGCAGCATAAACAGTATTATTTGGGGGGCAAACTCGATAACATTGCCCCAACACTGAATCAATCACATCTAGTGCTCATCTGACAAAATATCTAAGTAATCAGCCCATTCCTGCATTAGTTTGAGCCTTTCTGACAAGTAAAGTGAGCGATTATACGCCCTTGACGTTGCCGTTCCCGTCAAATGAGCTAACTGTGTTTCGATCACCTCAGAATTCCAGCCTTTCTCATGTAAAATAGTTGAAGCTGTACTTCTAAAACCATGAGCTGACATTACATCTGCGAGGTACCCTAAATCTCGTAAACGATTAGTTAATATATTCTTGCTCATCGGCTTATTGCTATCCCTTTGGTTAGGGAAAACAAGAGGCGAATAGCCCGTCACTAATTTAACATTCCTTAACTGATCCACAACTTGTCGTGACATTGGTACAAGATGCTCACGATTACGCTTCATCTCTTCAGCAGGAATTCTGATTAAACAATCTTCAAAATCAATATAGTCCCACTTTAGATTTCTTATTTCAGTTGGTCTTAAAAAGACTCTAGGTATAAGCCTAAGAGCTTCTATCGTACAGTAGTTCCCTGATTGATTCGTATCAATATCTTTAATCAATTGTCCTAGTTCGCTGGGTTTAACAATTGCAGCTCTATGCTGAACTTTCGGTAACGGCTTCAATATATCTCCAAGCGGCAGACCTTGAGCTGGGTTATTTCGAGTCAATCGATGACCTAATGCATATCCAAATACCCTATTAATGCGTATTTCGGCTGATGTGCCCCCTAGTTTCGTTTTTAATCGACCACCTTTTTA
>NZ_JBFSPI010000145.1:0-5543 GCF_041464685.1 Vibrio sp. 10N.237.312.B06 | reverse complement strand
AGCAGAAGCAGAAGCAGAAGCAGAAGCAGAAGCAGAAGCAGAAGCAGAAGCAGAACAGGAAGAAGTGATTGCTCCTCAATCTAAGGTTGAAGAAGTTCAAGAGAAGCCGACAGAAAGCTTCTTTGCACGACTTAAGCGTAGCCTAAGCCGTACTAAAGCAAACATTGGTGCTGGCTTCTTTGGTTTGTTCAAAGGCAAGCAAATCGATGAAGACCTGTTTGAAGAATTAGAAGAGCAACTTCTGATCGCCGACGTGGGTATGAATACCACGGTTAAGATCATTGAAAACCTAACAGAAAAAGCATCCCGTAATGACCTAAAAGACGGTGAAGCGCTTTATGGTTTGCTTAAAGAAGAGATGTCAGAAATCTTGAGCCAAGTGGAACAGCCACTGGTTGTTGATACCACTAAAACACCTTACGTTATCTTAATGGTAGGTGTGAATGGCGTGGGTAAAACAACCACTATCGGTAAGCTGGCGAAACAATTCCAAAGTGAAGGCAAGAAAGTTATGCTGGCGGCGGGCGATACCTTCCGTGCGGCAGCGGTTGAACAACTTCAGGTTTGGGGGCAGCGTAATGATGTTCCGGTTATCGCTCAGCACACTGGTGCCGATAGCGCGTCTGTTATCTACGATGCGATTGAAGCGGCGAAAGCGCGTGGTGTTGATGTTGTGATTGCAGATACTGCAGGCCGTTTGCAGAACAAGAGCAACTTGATGGAAGAGCTACGCAAGATTGTTCGTGTAATGAAGAAGATCGATGATTCTGCACCGCACGAAATCATGTTAACGCTAGATGCAGGTACCGGTCAGAATGCGATTAGCCAAGCGAAGTTGTTTAGTGACGTGGCACCAGTAACGGGCATTACGCTAACTAAGCTAGATGGTACGGCGAAAGGTGGCGTAATTTTCTCAATTGCTGACCAGTTCCAGATTCCAATCCGCTACATTGGCGTGGGTGAAGGCATTGACGACCTGCGTCCATTTGAGTCGAAAGACTTTATTGAAGCACTGTTTAGCCGCGAAGAGTAACGCGTGTAGCAAAGTGGTTTATCCTTAACCTGCTACCGTTTTAAATTTGATATGAGTGATCGTAAGAGGAATTTTCGGTGATCAAATTTCAGCAAGTGAGCAAAGCCTACCGAGGCGGACGACAAGCGCTCCAAAAAGTGGACTTTCATCTCAAACGAGGAGAGATGGCATTTTTAGGCGGGCACTCTGGTGCTGGTAAAAGTACCTTGCTGAAGTTGATCTGCGCGATAGAGCGTCCAACTGACGGACGTGTTTGGTTTAACGATCACGATATTACTCGTATCCCAGCCAAAGACATTCCCTTTTTACGCCGTAACATCGGGATTGTCTTTCAAGATCACCGCCTACTTATGGATCGCTCGATCTTCGATAACGTCGCTCTGCCTATGCGTATAGAATCTATTTCTGAAAACGAAATTAAACGTCGAGTCAGCGCCGCGTTGGACAAAACCGGTTTATTAGATAAAGCCCGTTGTTTGCCAAGCCAGCTCTCTGGAGGTGAACAACAACGGGTCGGTATTGCTCGCGCTGTGGTTAACCGTCCAACTCTGCTTTTAGCGGATGAACCAACTGGTAATCTAGATCCTGAACTATCGAGTCGTGTATTACGCTTGTTTGAAGAGTTCAACCGTGCGGGTGTCACGATCATGCTAGCGACGCACGATATCGGGTTAGTGAACACTCGCCCTCAATATCGTCATCTGGAATTAAACCAAGGCTTTTTGAGTGAGGTTGAAGATTATGGCCGCGAATAAGCGCATTAAGAAACCTCAATCCAATCGAGCAGCAAACCGGGCTTCAAGCGACGGTTTCTTTGTTGTTCATTGGAAACAAGCCAAGTCATCGTTCTCGCAAATGTGGCAGCGTCCGTTGGGTAACTTGCTGACGCTTGCGGTGATTTCAATGGCTTTAGCTATGCCCGCTTGTTTGTACCTACTGGGCAAGAACGTTGGTGAAGTGGCGCAAGATGTCACCAGCCCGTCACAAATTAGTGCCTATGTAGAGGATGGTATCCCTGAGCCGAGAGTCATGGTGCTTAAGGATGAAATCGAAAGTTGGGAGCAAGTCGATCTGGTTGAGTACATTTCTCCGCAGCAAGGTCTTGAAGATCTTAGCCAGTATTCTGGTTTTGAGGACGCCCTAACTATCCTAGATGATTATTCATTGCCAGGTGTGTTGGTGATTACGCCAAGCGTACACAGCGACACGTTAATTAAAGAACTGGCAGGCAAGGTTAAGAAGCAAGAGTTAGTCACCGATGTTCGTTTAGATGAAGATTGGTTAGCTCGACTGGATGCTATCAAAGCACTTGCGGCTGTCATCGTGATTACCTTAACTGTGTTGATGCTGGGCGCAGTATTTCTGATTATCGGCAACACATTACGATTTAATGTGTTGGCGCATAAAGAAGAGATTCAAACCATGAAGCTGATTGGTGCTACCGACAGCTACATTCTTCGACCATATTTGTATGCTGGAATGTGGTTTGGTGTTTTAGGTTCGATTAGCGCGTGGGTAATGACGGCATTGATTACCGTATTACTGAACAGTGCAGTGGATGACTTGGCTCAGCTGTACGATAGCCACTTCCGCTTAATTGGCCTGAGTTGGGATGAATCTTTATTGCTTTTGATCGTCGGAACCTTGCTTGGTAGTGTAGCTGCGAAGCTTTCTGCACAGCGTCATCTAAAAGAAATTGAACCAGTTTAGGTGAATAGAGTCATATTTATACGAAAAATAGGCAGTTCTTAACCAGTTTTTGCCTTGTATAGACGAATTGATTATGCATAATTACTTCCCCCTCCTTGAAACCTGTTCATTTTAGGTTCAAGATTGTCGGGTTTTAATAGATGTATTACTCCAGATCAGAGATTGATGAGGAACCGAATGGCAAACCAAGCGTATCAAATGGCTTTAGTCACACAAGATAGTTTAGATAGCTATATCCGCTCAGCGAACAGTTACCCAATGCTGACGCCTGACGAGGAACGTGGACTTGCAGAGCGATTACATTACAAAGGTGAGATCGACGCTGCGAAAGGCTTGATCCTTTCACACCTACGATTCGTGGTGCACGTTGCAAGAGGCTACTCTGGCTACGGGCTGCCAATGGCTGATCTTGTCCAAGAAGGTAACATCGGCTTGATGAAGGCTGTTAAGCGCTTTAATCCAGAAGTTGGTGTCCGTCTAGTCTCTTTTGCTGTTCACTGGATCAAAGCTGAGATTCATGAATACGTATTGCGTAACTGGCGTATCGTTAAGATCGCAACGACTAAAGCACAGCGTAAATTATTCTTTAACCTTCGTAAGTCTAAAAAGCGTTTAGGTTGGTTCAATAACGGTGAAGTTGAGACGGTTGCGCGTGAACTGGGTGTTGAGCCTTCAGAAGTTCGTGAAATGGAATCTCGCTTAGCGGCACAAGACGCGACGTTTGAAGCGCCTATGGACGACGACGACGGTGGTTCTGCTTACACAGCTCCAGTTTATTACCTAGAAGATAAAGCGTCAGACGTTGCTGAGACGGTTGAGGCAGCTAACTGGGAATCTCATACTAATAATCGCCTAGGTCTCGCATTGAAGAGCTTAGACGAGCGTAGTCAACACATTGTTCGCTCACGTTGGTTAGACGACAACAAAGCAACACTGCAAGACTTAGCGGATACCTATAGTATTTCTGCAGAGCGTGTCCGCCAGTTAGAAAAGAATGCGATGAAGAAATTGAAGCAAGCCGTTGGCGACTTCTAATAGCATTTAATTTTTAATAGTATTTGCTTTCGCATAGTAGCAAGCAAATAGCTTAATTTTGAAAAGGCCGAGATCGAGAGATCTCGGCCTTTTTGTTTTGGATCGATTTCTCAACTTTTGCGATCGAAATTTGCAAATTGATTTTGTGGATAACTCTGTGAGGAATTTATTCGCTAGCTGTCTAAAAGCAGGGTGTAGTAAGGCTTTGACAGGGTTTTTTGAGTGGGGATATGTTTCAGTTAACCCACAGTTAGATCAGGATCATTACTACATGTTGTGGATCTATTTTTAAAAAGGCACTTTATTCACGCAATTCACAGATTTATCCACAAATGGTGTAAAAGTGATCGCTGGTGGATAACCTTATTAAGTGGGTGTGATTGTTAGCCTTGGGATAGGTTACAATGGCAGCAAAGTAAATCAGTATAAAAAGAGAAAGTCATGGACCAGTTTAAACATATCGACGTTAAAGGCGCTCAAGTTCTTATTGAACAAAGTGAAGCTCGACTTGTCGATATACGAGATCCGCAATCTTTTGCGGTAGCCCATTCAGAAACCGCCTACCACCTGACTAACGATACCATGGTGTCGTTTATGGATGAGGTTGAGTTCGAACAGCCTATCTTAGTGATGTGTTACCACGGTATTAGTAGCCAAGGCGCGGCACAATATTTAGTGAACCAAGGCTTTGAAGAGGTATATAGTGTTGATGGCGGTTTCGAAGCTTGGCATCGTGCTGAACTTCCGGTGATTGCGGGTTAATAGCTTTATCACTTAAACGCTTCAAGCATCTCCATAGTATGAATAGGAAGTAACAATGATTAGATTGATGGTGTTAGACAACCCACGTCTTGCTCAAGCATTTATTGATTATATGGCCTCTCGTCAGATCCCTATTCAGATGTCTCCAGAGGGAGAAGGGCGTTTTGCTTTGTGGCTTCTTGATGGTCAATTTCAGGTTGAAACCGAAGCTGAGCTGAATCGTTTTCTTGCTGAACCCAATCATAAACGCTATCAAGCGGCGTCTTGGGATATGGCTGAGACTAGAAAGAGTAATTTCCATTACCACACGCCAAGCTTTTTGGGCATGATTAAAGCAAAAGCAGGTCCTGTGACACTGAGCCTAATGTTGGTGTGTGTGGTGATTTTTGCGCTGCAACAGATTGGTTTTGGCCAAGCTATTTTCAATGCCCTGCATTTCCCAGCAGTTGATGGACAGCAATGGCAGCTGTGGCGTTGGTTGAGCCATGCTGTTCTGCATTTCTCTGTTATGCACATCGCATTCAATATTTTGTGGTGGTGGCAGCTAGGTGGGGATATTGAGAAGAAACTAGGCAGCCTCAAGCTACTTCAGATCTTTGCTGTCTCTTCTGCGCTTTCAGGTGCTGGTCAGTATTGGGTTGAAGGGGCGAACTTCGGTGGTTTGTCTGGTGTTGTGTACGCTTTGGTTGGTTACTTATGGGTTGTCGGTGCGAAGGCGCCACAACTTGGTTTAGGTATCCCAAGACAGATTGTCGGCTTTATGTTGGTGTGGTTAGTGCTTGGGTACATGCAGCCATTTATGGCGATCGCCAATACAGCGCATTTAGCTGGCCTAGCCGCTGGTGTCATTATTGGCTTTATCGATGCGATGAAAGCACCGAGCTCGGCAAGAAGCTAACTCATTTTTTCTAGTGAGTAGCCAAACGATAGAGACAAAAAAGCGGCCAGATGAGCTAACACTGATCATTTAAGCATTTTCCTGATCAGTTGAACGATCCTACAG
>NZ_JBFSPI010000144.1:0-6157 GCF_041464685.1 Vibrio sp. 10N.237.312.B06 | reverse complement strand
GAATACCGGCCTGTCACGCCGGGGGTCGCGGGTTCGAGTCCCGTCCACTCCGCCAATTATTAGAAAAGCCCTGCTAGAAATAGCAGGGCTTTTTTACATTTGAAAAAGTGCCTTGCTGTTATACCAATCCGGAAAGTTACTGATCAGGTTTATCCAATCTTTTCTGCTCATTTTGGTGACGCGATCTTTGCACTCAAGAAATCCATTCCAAGCGCGACAAACCTTGGAAACAATGTCGTTATAACCAGTGAAACTTTGATTTGCTAGATCATGTTTTCGCAACCAACTCCATCCATAATAAAGACTGCATGACGTCCTTTTTCAGTAGCCTTAGATATCTGCTCTAAGTGATTTGTCATTATGTCCTTGTTAACCCAAAGAACCACTGTTGTTTCATCAATTCCTACCGAATCAAACAAGCGTATTCAAATTGCTGTTGTTTTACCACGCGAGGCCTGGTTCCACTAGTTGCCCAAAGACTTGTAGTTGTGTTCTGTTGACCAAACCTAGCTTCGTCTTGAAACCAGGCATCAGCACTCTATAGCCCAATATTATCGGGATCGTTTCTATTTTGATTTTTTAAAATCGTCTTGGATTTTCTGTGATTTTTTCGGTGTTTGGATCGAGAAGCTCTCCAAGAGAAGCCCATGTGGTCGAGGAGATAATAGATAAATTCGGGTGGCAGTACTTATCAACGATTTTCACCATTTAGTCATTTATATCGTAGATACAAAAACGCCTAGCGTTTGCTAGGCGGTGATAATGTTTTTAATCCATCGACTACAGTATTTGCTTAAGCACTCTATCGGCTTTCACACGAGTGATCTTACGAATTAACTTCTGAACGTCCATCGGGTAGCTCTCTACCTTATCTAACTGCTTATAAGTACAGATAAGCTGAGTGTGTTGAAGGATATTATCCACTTCAGCTTGGAACTTATCTGTTAGGTGATGGTAGTTATCTTGGATAAAGATGCCGTTCTCTAGATCCAACTTCCATGCGCGTGGGTTTAGGTTATTACCTGTAAGAAGCATGTAGCGCTTGTCGACCCAAATTCCCTTTAGGTGGAAGCTATTTGAATCGTGTTGCCAAAGTCGAATCGAAAGATTACGACCAGCAATATGTGCTTCATTAGCTTTGGCAAAACGACGCAGGTTCAATTCGTATAGGTATGGAAGACCACCAATCGTTTTAAACTCTTCTTCTGGCGAGATAAAGAAATCATTCGCTGTCTTATCGCCAACAACAATGCTGACCCTTACGCCACGCTTAAGCGCTTTCTTCACTTCTTTAGCTAGGCTAGGTGGGAAGTTGAAGTAAGGTGTACAGATAAAGATTTCATCTTTAGCTTGAGCTACGAGTTGATTGATTCCTTGATTCAGACGGTTACGTCTTTTACCGATACCAACTAATGGTGTTACAGCAACTTGGTCTGCTGAAACCTCTTGACCATCGAATTGATACTGAGACCTTGCTAATGATGCACGAAACTGACGAATCGCTGGTTTCAGTTCTTTGGTCGAAGGCTTGTTCTTATCAGCCAGGTCATAAACAGCGCTGTCCGCAACCATCTGTTCGTGTACGTAGGTAAACATTGAATCAGCAAGCGCTGCGTTGTTTAAAACATGGTAACGATCAAAGCGATAGCGGTCATGGTAATTCAGGTAGATATTGTTAAGGCTTGCACCGCTGTATATCACGCTATCATCGACGATAAAGCCTTTTAAATGCAATACGCCAAAGACTTCTTTGCCGCGAACTGGAATGCCATAGACGGGTACAGAGTGCTGATATTTTTCTGCAAACTCTTTATACATTGCAGCATTGCCTTCAGAAGACTCCGCGCCAATCAATCCACGTTGCGCTCGGTGCCAATCGACACAAACACTCACGTCTAATTCTGGATTCTTTTGTTTTGCTTCATATAAGGCAGTTAGGATTTCACGGCCAGCCTCATCATCTTCAAGATACAAAGCGACTAAACTAATACGAGTCGTTGCGCGAGATATCTCATCAAGTAGACGAGTTCGAAACTCTTGCGCTGATAGTAGTACTTCAAACTTGTCAGGATTCTGCGCTATGGTTGGCAACTGTATGAATGGATTCCTACTGGCAATCATATTGACTGTTTTACCTTAAAAATATGCAAAATTGCGAACCTTTAATTTTACCAAAGGGATAGCATCAAATACTAGATAATCGAGGCATTCTCTAACAATTTTGCTGATAATGCATAGGAATGAGATCTTTTCCGCTATTCGAATAGCGCTCGTATAAAACTCTTAAACCATTTGGCAGATCTTTAGGCTCTACCTGTACGAATTTGTGTCGCGCGTAAAAATTGGTGAGATGAGCGTACGCAAAGCAGTAATCGTCTTCCGTAAGTGCATGTTGCGCACAATAATCCATAAGTTTGGAGCCTAATTGCTTACCGCGATGTTGTTTTGATATCGCCATTCCAGTAAGTAAGCGATTATTTTCTATTGTACGAAAGCGCACGACACCGCACAGCTCGTTATCCAGTAATAACGAATAGATCAGTTCACTTTTATTAGCTTTTCCCGTTGGGTAATGTTCTTTATAGAAACGTTTAACTAGGGGAACCTTTACTGGGTCTAATTGGGTAATGATGACATTGTTCATTCAGTCACTGCGCCATTGGTTTATCTGCTGTAGAATGACTGCAGTGTAAGTTAATTGAATATCGCCATGCAATTCCATCTCAATGCTAGTTTAAAAAATGTTCATACTTTTTCCATAGATCAGACGTGTGATACGTTGGTTGAAGTCACCAATATCGAAGAATTAATTTCCGTTTACAGAGACCCTAAATGGTCAGCTTTACCTAAGTTAATACTGGGTAAAGGCAGTAATATGCTTTTTACTGAGCACTTCGCTGGTCTGGTCATAGTGAACAAATTATCCGGGATTGAGTTGACCGAGACGGATAGTCATCACCTACTGCATGTTAGTGGGGGGGAAGATTGGCCAAACTTAGTTGAATGGAGTGTGGATAAAGGGCTCGGTGGTCTAGAAAACCTAGCAATGATACCTGGCTGTTCAGGTTCGGCTCCGATTCAAAATATTGGTGCGTATGGTGTTGAGCTACAAGACGTATGCGAGTATGTCGATATCCTGTGTCTGGATACTTATACAGTTAAGCGATTGAGCAAAGAAGAGTGTCTCTTTGGTTACCGAGATTCTATTTTCAAGCACGCTCTCTACGATAAAGCGATTGTTGTTGCGATTGGTTTAACGTTGCCGAAAGAGTGGGAGCCATGCAATCACTATGGCCCGTTAAAAAGCCTAGCAGCCGATACGCTTTCTCCTCGAACTATATTTGATGAAGTATGCGCTATCCGTTCAAGTAAGTTGCCAGACCCTAGAGTCCAAGGTAATGCGGGCAGCTTCTTCAAAAACCCTGTGATCACCAAAGACCATTTTGATCGCCTGTTCGCTCTATACCCAAACATTGTAGGCTATGAGAGCAATGACATGATCAAAGTCGCTGCAGGCTGGCTGATTGATCAATGCCAGTTCAAAGGCGTGACAGAAGGTGGTGCTCAAGTTCACCCAAACCAAGCATTAGTTATCATCAATTATGATGAGGCTTCTGCTGTGGATATCCTTAAGCTTGCAGAGCGAGTGCGTCAGTCTGTCTTGAATAAATTCGATATTCGACTGGAACATGAAGTGCGTTTTATGGGACGAGACTGCGAGACAAACCTAGACAAGGCTTTGGAGTCATTGGCATGAGAGAACACAGTACCAAGCTTGCACTATTGAGATGTCTTGCTGACGGTGAGTTTCATTCAGGTGAAGATCTAGGTGAAATGATTGGTGTATCACGAGCGGCTATCAGTAAGCATATTAAAGGTATTCAAGGGTGGGGTTTAGATATCTACCGAGTACAAGGCAAGGGCTATAAGTTAGCTAGCCGTTTAGATATGCTTAACGAAGACAAATTGTCTGTTGTTAGTCGAGATGCTTCTCTTGAACTGATTCCAATCATAGGTTCTACAAACCAACACCTATTAGAGCGTACTAACACCCTCGAATCGGGTTCTGTCTGTATTGCTGAATATCAAGCTGCGGGACGTGGACGTCGTGGACGAGAGTGGGTATCGCCATTCGGTGCAAACCTCTATCTTTCAATGTATTGGAGACTCGACGCAGGGATGGCTGCCGCGATGGGCTTGAGCCTTGTGGTTGGTGTAGCTGTTGTTGAAGCTTTGGAAGAGATGGGCGTAGAAGGTATAAAGCTCAAATGGCCGAACGACCTTTACCACAATGACAAGAAGCTTGCTGGTATCTTGGTAGAGCTGTCAGGACAGTCTGGTGGCGCTGCACATATTGTGATTGGTTTAGGGCTAAACTTATCCATGGATCCAACAACATCAGGTATTGGCCAACCGTGGACTTCTCTTAAAGAAGTGTGTGATGGGAAGGTGCCCGATCGCAATCAGTTAGCACAGGCTCTGATCAATGCCTGGGATAAGTCTCTTGTTGATTATGAGTTGAAAGGGATGTCGAATTTTGTAGAGCGTTGGAATCGCTTTGATAATTTCTTAGGTCGCAATGTTAGGTTGATCATTGGACCTAGAGAAATTGAAGGTGTTGTTCAAGGCATCGATGAACAAGGTGCTGTATTACTCAAAACTGAGAATGGTATCGAGAGCTATATCGGTGGAGAGATATCGCTAAGAAAAGGCGATTAAGGCGTTACTATTTTCTTAGTAATACTTCTTCAACCATATGATCTGCGCCTTTACGTAGAATCAAGTGAGCCCTTTCTCGTGTAGGAAGGATATTTTGTTCTAGGTTCAAGCCATTAATTGAACTCCAGATACCTTCCGCTTTATCCAGTGCCGCTTGGTTCGATAATTTTGTGTAATGACTAAAGTAAGAGCCAGGTTTGGTAAACGCGCCATCGCGGAATTTCATAAAGCGATTGACGTACCACTCTTTGATTTGTTGGCTATCAGCGTCAACATAGAGTGAGAAATCAAGGAAGTCTGAAATAAACACGCGATGTGGCTCGTGTGGATCGTTCATGCCTGTTTGCAAGACATTAAGTCCTTCAATAATAAGCACATCTGGTAGGTCGACACACTTAACGTCATCAGTAATGTTGTACGTAAGATGCGAGTACACGGGAGCCGTGACATTTCTCTTGCATGCTTTTACATCCGAAACAAAGTTCACTAAACGCTTAATATCGTAAGACTCCGGAAAGCCCTTTTTACTCATCAATCCTTTTTCTTCTAACACCTCATTTGGGTATAAGAAGCCATCGGTTGTGACTAGCTCAACTTTTGGGTGGTTCTCCCAGCGAGAAAGTAGGGCTTTAAGCAGTCGTGCAGTTGTACTTTTGCCCACAGCGACACTTCCAGCAATACCGATGATAAAAGGTGGTGCTTTCTCGTTTTTATCCAGGAATTGATGGAGTACTGAGTTTCTATTCTGTCTGGCTGCCACATAGAGATTTAATAGGCGAGAGAGCGGCAGGTAGATCTCAACGGCTTCCTCCATTGTGAGCTTTTCATTGATGCCTTGAAGCTCTTTTAAGTCGCTCTCAGAAAGTGTCATCGGAACTAAATTCCTTAGCTCAGACCAACGTTCGCGGTCAAATGACATAAATGGGCTCATATAAACTCTATAGTGGATAACAAAACAAGTGCATGGAAAATACATCAAGCGATAGATAAATAAAATATCTTCCTGTACTAGATGTGGGTTAAAGGCAGAAACCTTGAGCTAAATAGCCGTATATAGGAATTTGATAGGAGAATTTTTCACTTTTTTTCAATTTACTATTGCAAGGTGGAAAATCATTCAATAAAATGCGCCCCACTTGTGCCGACTTAGCTCAGTAGGTAGAGCAACTGACTTGTAATCAGTAGGTCACCAGTTCGATTCCGGTAGTCGGCACCACTTTCTCCCTTTCTTTAAGGTAAGCGAGAGAAAGCTCAAAATTTGGAGGGGTTCCCGAGTGGCCAAAGGGAGCAGACTGTAAATCTGCCGGCACTGCCTTCGATGGTTCGAATCCGTCTCCCTCCACCATATTCTAAAGGTTAAATAGCTCAAACAGAGTTACGTGTTGCGTGCATCGTATAATGGCTATTACCTCAGCCTTCCAAGCTGATGATGCGGGTT
>NZ_JBFSPI010000143.1:0-6184 GCF_041464685.1 Vibrio sp. 10N.237.312.B06 | reverse complement strand
GTCTATCAGGTAAGTGAGAGGAAAGCCCTCCGCGAAGCGGCTTAGTTCAACAGCTATTAGACAGAAAAATTCTTTATTTAAATGCAGAATTTTTCTGTCTAGTTTCTTATGTAGCCTATCTTAAACGACTGACTCTTTTAATAACAATTACTTATGCTTACTAATTTGTGATTGAACATGAAAATGTAGATGTTTTCCTATCTAACGAGACTAAGTGTTAAAAAAGTTGAGATCTGTGCTTAGTGGTATTGTTAAAACAAGTTTACTATTGATAATAAGAACAATATTTACACTTCCAAAAACCTACTTATTTACTCATTTGTAATTAAGATAAAATTAGAAAAATATCGAAGTTAACTCAGGTGCTTTCATTCTATAAATTAAAACAAAGTGGCTTTTAATAACTCCCACCCCTTCATACATTTACGATAAATAATAAAATTGAATTTTATAAAAACAAATTGATCAATAAGAATTTTTGTAAACTTTGAATTACATACTCTAAAATTTAATCTCCCTATAAAACTTGTCATAAGCCGAAATGCTCTTCCAATCTTGATTCGCAACACATGGCATTAGCGTGTTGCATATAGACTTCCTATAAAGCCGTTGGGAAGAAGGAGTTTATATTAAAATCAGGAACGAAAAATGAACCAACAACGTCAACTAAGCTGGAAAATAGCAGCTATTCTAGGTACATCTTTTGGCTTTAATGCACACGCTGCAGAAATGGTCAGAGTCGATAACGATACACTGCTACAACAAAGCCTCGTCGCTCAGTCGAAGAGTGTTGCCCCACTAGAATTAGGTTTTTCTGAAGTTAAACGGGTGGTATTGCCCAATGGGAAAACCAAAGTCCGCTATCAACAAACTCACCTAGGTTTACCCGTCTTTGATACCTCCGTTGTCGCCACCCTTTCCAAGAACCAACCCACTCAAGTATTCGGTTCAATGGCACAAGGGATCAGTGGAGACTTGTCCAGCATCGCACCAAAGCTGAATGAGGAACAAGCGATTGAAGCCGCTATTTCCTCTCACCGCACGTTTACTGTCGGCAAAAAGTCGATTGAAAATAAAAACGCGAAACTGATGGTGAGATTGGATGAGAACCAAGTCGCCCAAGTGGTGTATCTGGTCGATTTCTTTATCGCGGCCTCAATGCCAGAGCGCCCTTTCTACTTTATTGATGCTACGACTGGCGATGTGCTCCAAAAATGGAATGGACTAAACCACGCTAAAGCACTAGGTACTGGCCCAGGTGGCAACCTCAAAACCACTCGATATGAATATGGCAGTGACTTCCCTAGCTTTCCCATCGACAAAACAGGCACGACTTGTACGTTAGAAAATGATTCAGTTAAGACAGTCGATTTGAGGAACGGAACGTCTGGCAGCGCAGCCTACAGCTACAACTGTGCCGACGGAACTAACTACACCGATCATAAATACATCAACGGGGCTTACTCGCCTCTTAACGATGCGCACTATTTTGGTAATGTCGTATTCGATATGTACAAAGAGTGGATGAACACGTCGCCTTTAACTTTCCAGCTGACGATGCGCGTTCATTACGGTACCGATTATGAAAACGCCTTTTGGAATGGCTCATCCATGACATTTGGGGATGGCAAAAACACCTTTTACCCATTGGTCGATATCAACGTGAGTGCTCACGAGGTTAGCCACGGGTTCACCGAGCAAAACTCCGGCCTTGTGTACCAAAACATGTCGGGCGGTATCAATGAAGCCTTCTCCGATATTGCGGGCGAAGCGGCTGAATACTACTTACGTGGCAGTGTGGATTGGGTGGTCGGTAGCGATATATTTAAATCAGAAGGTGGTTTGCGCTACTTTGATCAACCTTCAAAAGATGGCCGCTCGATTGATCATGCCTCTCAATACTACGACGGTTTGAACGTTCACTTATCTAGCGGTGTTTATAACCGCGCCTTTTACCTTTTAGCGAACAAATCGGGTTGGAATGTACGTAAGGGCTTTGAAATATTCACAGTCGCAAACCAACTGTATTGGACGGCAAACAGTACCTTTGATGCCGGTGCGTGTGGCGTAGCGAAAGCCGCTGCAGACATGGGCTATGTGGTTGCCGATGTTGAAGATGCTTTTAATACCGTAGGCGTGAATGCGAGTTGTGGTTCAACGCCACCAACTGGCAATGTGCTGACGAAAGGCACACCAATTACGAACCTAAGCGGGAACCAATCTTCAGAGAGCTTCTACACGTTCACTGTTGATTCTGCATCCAGCGTGACGGTTTCAATGTCTGGCGGTTCAGGCGATGCCGATCTTTACGTGAAATCGGGAAGCAAGCCAACAACATCGAGTTACGATTGCCGTCCTTATCGTGCAGGAAACAATGAGCAGTGCAGTGTGAACGCTCAACCGGGCGTGACTTATCATGTGTTACTGCGAGGGTACTCTAACTATTCTGACCTAACGTTACGTTTAGATTGAGTTGGAGCGAGCCTCTCAAACAAGTTGTAAATCGAGAACTAGCGGTTAACCACGAAATAAAACCTACTCACTTTGAGTAGGTTTTTTATGACACACCGTAGTAGCTAATAATATTGTAAGTTATTTACTGATACGCTTATTAATTTATAAACATCAAGATTGTCTAGGTGTTATTTTATAAAAACAGTTTAAATTGAGATCCTGTGCTGCACAACGAAACAAAAATAACTGACTAACTCTTGAACACATTCACGTTACTGATAGGTTAATCCTTATAGGGCAAAAGCTCTATTAATGATAAAAATTAAAATAAGGATTATTTATGAGACCATCTTTTCCTATCAGTATGGCGCTTGCAACGACAGTGGTTGGCTTCCAGTCTTATGCAAATAATATCGACACGGCAAAATCAATCTCTCCCGTAGATCCACTCTCTATTTCAGAGCCGCACTTTATTTCAGAGCCCACATCTATTACAAAGAGCAGTGCTGCGCAAAAACAATCTTTGGCTTTGCAAATCAGCGAGCGTTATTCCGACCTTGAGATCCAATTAAAAGATCAGATCACAGAGAAACACCCATCAACCTCACTCGACACACTTGGCGCTTCTCAAGCTTATTCTGCATTTTCTTACGAGATGGAAGAAGCTGACCTAAGCTATCGTAAAATGAAAGGTATTGAAGATTTTAGCGACTCTGTATTAGAGATTCGCATGGCTGATGAAGCGATGATCCAAGCGTGGAAAAATGGCGAGAACCCATTATTTGCATTCGAACCATCGGGCGATGATTCAAATTGGCAATACATTGAAGCGTATGATGTATACGGACAAGTTCATCAATTAGACGTGTACCAAATGCCTGACGTTCCTGTGTTTGTTGTGGACAGCAATGGCGCTGAAGAGCTCAAAGCAGGCTTAATGGCGATGCAAGCTGAGATGCAAAAGCTAGGGACAACCACACAAATCAATGCCGATACTGACAGTGATAGTCGTCAATTTAATAACAAAAACAATCACGCTAGAGCTTTCGCTTTTGTCGACCAGCCTGAACCAAAACCGTTAAGCACAACTCAATTAACTCAGATTCGTTTGGAAGTAGACCAAGAACCTTGGATCTCAGGTAAAGCGGAAATCTACGCTATTGTGACAGGTGTCGATTCAAGTCGTTTAGAGCCACAAATTGATCTCGTTGATATGCCTTATCTCGATTACGACAAGCAAACATATTACCCAAATCAAACCGTCGTCTTTTGGCCTCGCTACCGTTGGGGTGCTGCGGACATGATTTTAATGGAACACGATGATGGCACAGACTACAAAGCGCTAGCAAAACTCTTAGTTCAAGCCGCAGAAGAGATACTGAAGATGATTCCTGATCCAGAAGTTCAAGGTTATGCGATCATCCCTCAGATCACAGGCAAGATTATCGATGTGATTCCTGATGGCGTATTAGTCAATGATGACGACTTCGTGGACGTGTACTACACCTTAATGCAGAACACACCTTATGTAGACCGCCCAGGCGCTGGTGGAAATGCTGTTGCATCGTTTGCCCCTGTGACTATCTCGCCGACAGAGTAAGTCGTTTCTCATTTAGTTAGGGCTTAGTCACACAAGCCCTAACTCTTCATTATCGAAGGTAAGTCAAACACAAGAGACCTACTCAGAACCTAATTACAGGGAGTAATCAAACACGATAATATCATCTAGCAACGGACGAAATACTTCTTTCAGCGCATCATGCTCAGGGTGCGGAAGGTAATTCTGGCGGCCTTCTTCATCGGCGAACGTCATTAACACCGAGTGGGTATAACCTTGATTCTTGTTTTCAGGGCTGTCATTTAATCCCCATTCTACTGAAGTGACCCCTTCAACCTTGTTTGGCATCGCTTCAAACAGCATCTTTAGTTTTTGAACCTCTGAAGCTTCAGCGTTTTCTTTAAACTTAATCAGTAGAATATGACGAATCATTCCCGTTTCTTTTTGAGTCATTCCTTGTCCTTTCGAGTCGTTCGCTTACTGGTTTGTAATGCTTAACCAACACCCAATAGCGATCTAAATTAGAGAACAACAAAATGCCACACGTTACACAACATGCCAAGGCTAGATCGCTAGAGTTTATAAAATACTCCACAACCCAATAACGAAAAATGCTGCACCCTAGGGCGCAGCATTTTCATAATTATGTGCTGGGTGTTCGAGCCTATCCCGCTCGTAAGCACGATTTGAGCGTTAGTCGCGACGACCATTCAACTGAATCGCTTGGTCTTGCGTAATGTTCGTTTGAAACTTTAAACCACCGTAAGCAGCTTCATTTCTTCCTTCCAGTGTTAAGTCAGATTCAACACGCTCAGCCTTTACTTGATTAGCTTCGCTCGTTGCCATGTCGATAGTACCGGTATACGTTCCGTCAGCAGCGAAAGCTGTGTTCATTGAAAGAGCCATCAAGCCTAGTACGATAAACTTGTTCATACATCACCTCATATTATTTTTAATTGTTTGTTCGTTTGACATCTGTGTTTCTTTGTTGGGGTAACTTTAGCGCTTGAGTGATAACGACTCGAGGAAAAGCAAGATTTACCAAATGGAAAATCAAGGGATTAGCGAAGTTCTGACGCGGTGCTGTCTTATAAGATTTTTATTGGCAATATGATATTAGAGTCACATAATCTCAGTACGCCTGCCGCGCCGAGATTACTGCCTATAAAAGGATTCATTTGGAGAGCCTGTGGACATCAATCTAGACATTCAAAATATCCTCGTAATCAAGCGTATGTATGAACTTCGCAATGTTGGATTGGTTGCCGAGTCGCTAGGCAAAACCTCCGGTGCGATCAGCAAGAACCTTTCGAAGTTAAAGTTACAGCTCGATGATCCGCTGTTCATTCAAACCAAACACGGGTTTGAACCCACGACTTTTGTTGAAACCAACATCGAAAACTTTGAGAAGATCCTGAGCAGCGTTGAAGCCATAACACACCAAGTGTTCTCGCCAGAAACTTACCAAGGCGATATCAAAATCTACGCGAATACCCTGTTCTGGGAGCGTTTTGGTTCGAAGCTCTACTTTGCTCTGAGTAAAGAAGCCCCGCATGCTCACTACTCATTCGTTCGATGGGGAAGCAATGTGAGGAACAGACTCATCGACGGCGAAGAATCCATAGCGGTTCATTACTTTGATGAAACCTTGCCACAGTCGATTTCTCAAATGGAATTCGGCAAAGGCAAAGTGGTTTTCTTCGTGAGAGAGGATCATCCAGCACAAGACTTTGAGTCGCTCGCCAACTACCCAATCATTCTATTTAAAACCCCGGGATGGAATGACAATAAATACCCTATCCTTGATCGACTTAGGAATATCGGTTTTCACGTAAACCCAAAAATAGAAGTTGACCACCCTGCAATGATTCATGATGTCGTACTTAAATCTGACTATTTTAGTATCACCCTCAATGGCAACGTACCAGAAGGTTTTCGTAGTATTGATTTGCCGGAAAAGCTGACTATCGATGTCAGCTATGTAATGAGCTGCCGTCGCTCACAGAAAGACGCGCCTTTGAATCAATGGCTATTACAAATTCTGAAATCCGCTCTGAAAAACAAGCAAGCGTAGATCAACCGATAACGGCTTTATGATCGAAAAAAGGCTCCTTGAGAGGTAATGCCGTTCACTTAAGAGTGAACGGCATTTTTGTTCTTAGCATACCGTTG
>NZ_JBFSPI010000142.1:0-6236 GCF_041464685.1 Vibrio sp. 10N.237.312.B06 | reverse complement strand
GCTACCGATGTATTGTTGAACGCGAAATGTACAGCAAAGATCAACACGCCCTAGCGTTCGGGGAAGACTTTAACTCTATAGAACAAACAACTGTGCCACTAAGTAAAAGCTTACAAAACGTATTTCCGGTAATAAATCAACGCTGTAGTTCTCCAATTCCATTGTGGCGTTTTTTCAAAACGAAAAAAGACAAGCTGTTTGATACCAGTTTGGAAGACATAGGGCATTTCGTTTATGGGTGTATTGAAAAACAACGCGCTCGTCTGGTTCACGAACCAGCCCTTAAAGACTCACCAGAGAACATGCTGCAAATCATGTTATTGGAACAAGAACAAGATTCCTCATTAACTGACCAAGATATTGTTGCAAATGCTATTACCCTTCTATTAGCAGGTGAAGATACCACAGCGAATACACTGGCATGGATGGCATTCTTAGTCAGCGGCAATCGCAGTAGTGAGTTGGCCTTACAAGATGAACTTGACGCCCTAGGGAAGAGAAAGGTCTTAGAATGGCCGCTTCCTCGAACACCTTATATGACAGCGGTGATGTATGAAGCGATGCGATTAAAACCGGTAGCGCCACAACTTTATTTGGAACCCACACGAGACACTCAGATTGGTGACATCGAAGTAAAAAAAGGCACGCCTGTTTTTGTGATGCTACATGCGAATGGTTTTGATGCTGATTTATTTGAAGACCCAACCACGTTTAACCCGAATCGTTGGATAGAAAAAGATGGCGCTTCGTTCTCCAACCTTCAGCCATTTGGTGGCGGTGCAAGGCTATGTCCTGGGCGCTCATTGGCCATGATGGAAATAAAACTCGCCTTTCATACATTGTTTAAAGAATTCAGCATTGAGCCACAACAAGCCCCTGAAACGGTGATTGAACAGTTTGCGTTCACGATGTCTCCCGTTGGGTTTAATGTAAAAATAACCAAGCGAAGCTAGCTTACAAATAGACCTATCGAGAGCCAATGATAGAGCCGAACCATCGGCTCTTTTCGTCTATTTCAACTCATCCAACACTTCATAACATTCCGTGTCTATTTTCAGATAAGTACCTTGATCTAAAGCTATCGTATGAAATTCTGGGTCCCCCACATCATTAACCAAATTGACTTCAAGCCAAACTTTGCCAAATTCATCGATATACCAAACTCGCCACAAAAGATTAGACTGTACAAGCAGCTGATAAAGCTTATAGGTCATATACAAGTCTGAACCCGCTTTCTGTGATGCTTCAATGAGATCATCAGGAATACTAACGACTTGAACTAAATAATTCACTTCAATCATAGAGCCTCAAATTATTAAATTACAAAAAAAAATTGCAACAAAGCCCTGTGAGAAACATGCTTTCCACCGCCTATATCTAACACTCTTCTACGATGCTCTTCAATGGCAGATATGCCATGCCAAGTGTCGTCTACTCGTATATTTTTCCATTGTGCTTCAGCCAGCCATGAGCATGGTGATTCCGAGGGTCTTTGTGAGTCCAGTGCATCACGCCACCTTTCTTGTTCCATTCATACTCTCCATAAAATTCAACTCTATCGCCCTTTCTCAATCCCTGAATACGAGGAGCTAAATCAATATTATGTGCCACCAGCAAAGTTTGTCCGCTGTCGAGCCTTAAGATAAACTTCTGATGTCGAGAGCCTTTATTATCGTCTGGAAGTAATCGTGAAACTAAACCCGAGCCACGTACTTGAACATCACTTTGGTGATTTTGGTAAGCTTGCTTAAGTCGCGCATCATTGGCCTGAACATGGCTGACACCAAAGCAGAGCAATACCAAAAATAGAGTAATAAACTTTTTCATTCCCTTCATTGCTTTCGTTTCCCATATTAATTATTTATTTAGGCTACTCACTAAGTATTCATTGCAACAAAAATAGCAGAAGCACCGCAACTAACGATTCATTAAAATCAAACTTATTTAATAATTACTCTTGGATTCAAATGCGTAGTACAACACTACTTTGACATTCAACATTTCAATAAAAAGAAGCTTCATTAGGTGACTGACTCTCCACAAATCGATGCGAACCCCTGTGTTTTGTAACCACTTATTACATTGAATTTTTTAAATAAATCCCTACCCAAAAGTATACTGAACGGTGGTCACATTACACAATACTTATCATAGGTAATACGACCATCTACCCTCTTATTCATCACATTTTGGAATGCCAAAATCATTCAATTGAACTCATCAACACAGCTTATTGATTAAGCAATTGAACTCATAACGTAGACCCTGTACGCTTACACTATGCACACGGTTACTTAATGGAGATCACAATGAACGAACTACTGACAAGCGCCATGGAACAGAAACAACGAACAACAGTGACCAGTTTATTCGCAAGGAATGGATTTAAAATCGCAGCCACTGATTTTGATGATGTGACTTTCGAACGTGAAAGCGTATTGGTCAATGTACGATTCGATGCATCTTCCAACGTCGAATCGATTTCGGTTCTCAACGACTAACGAGAGACTCGATGTAAGTAGGTCGCTAGAATGATAGAATGAACAACATTCGGCTCATTTTAGCGCATCTTGCTAGCTGTCCTTTGCTACTTCATCCCCATCCTCTTCTCTTCCAAAAGCCACCGAGTGACAATTAGGCCAATAACTCGCAATTCCATGAGCTTGGCTTATATTTATTAATACCCTTTGAACAAAAATTCGAAATGATGCCTATGTTCCTAACTCGGTTAATTTATGTCAGCACACTTTCCGAATGTTGTGATTCCAAAGCACTGGATGAAATACTCACTATCTCACGAGACCACAATCGGCAGAGCCATCTAACAGGGCTTCTCAGTCATAATCAAAAGTACTTTCTTCAATGCATTGAAGGTTCTAGGGAGGCGGTAAACCATACCTACAATCACATCCTAAACGATAAGCGGCACGAGAGAGTGACCATACTGTATTTTAAGGAAGTTGATTGTCGAGAGTTTGGAGATTGGTCGATGGGAGACATTCCGCAGTCTAATTTGACTGAACTGTTGAACTTACAATTTTCGACTTCGGATCAATTTAACCCATACGAAATGTCTGGCGAAAGTGCTTATAAAATGCTTTTAGAGTTAAAGCAAAATCTGCCGTCTGAGTGACCTAATTTTCAAACGGCAAGCCTTAGAACGATGATGTCGATTCAAGGGTAAGTAATCCTCTTTCAAGCCCGAGTTCATACTCGGGCTATTCGTTCAAAAATCCCAGTCATCGTCTTCGGTAGCGACAGCTTTACCTATGACATAAGAAGATCCTGAACCAGAAAAGAAGTCATGATTTTCGTCAGCATTGGGCGACAGGGCGGCCATGATAGCAGGGTTAACCTGACAGAGTTCATCAGGGAACAGTGCTTCAAACCCCAAATTCATCAACGCTTTGTTAGCGTTATAATGTAGGAAGTGCTTAACATCTTCAGTTAAGCCAACAGGATCATAAAGCGATTCGGTATATTGTGTTTCGATTTCATAAAGAGAGAACATTAATGAATAAGCTTCATCCTTAACTCTCGCCTGTTCTTCCTCATTAAGAGATTGGTAAGCAAGTTGGAATTTATATCCAATGTAGTAACCATGAATCGCCTCATCACGAATAATCAGACGGATCAAATCCGCTGTATTGGTCAGTTTTGCCCGACTCGACCAATGCATGGGTAGATAAAACCCAGAATAGAATAAGAAACTCTCTAGAAAAACACTGGCCACTTTTTTCTTTAGCGGGTCGCCTTCAGCCAAATAATCGTCGAGGATAATCTGTGCTTTTTTCTGTAACAGAGGGTTCTCTTCAGCCCAGCGAAACGCTTCATCAATTTGCGGCGTAGTACACAAAGTTGAGAATACAGAAGAGTAGCTACGAGCATGAACTGCCTCCATAAACGCGATGTTGGTTAATACCGCTTCTTCATGAGGCGTTCTCGCATCTTCCATCAAGGCTGGCGCACCCACCGTATTCTGAATCGTGTCGAGTAACGTTAAACCGGTAAAAACTCTAATCGTTAGCGTTTGCTCTTCTTCAGTTAGTTGCTTCCATGTTTGAATATCATTGGATAAAGGTACCTTTTCAGGCAGCCAAAAATTAACCGTCAGGCGATTCCAAATCTCTAGATCTTTACCATCAATCATACGATTCCAGTTAATCGCTTGAACGGGGCCGGATTCCATCTTTTTCATTGCGTTTATCCCTTTATTACAGTGAGCACGACACGCACCCTTCAACTTGAGTACCTTCTAATGCTTTCTGTCGCATTCGGATGTAGTAAAGCGTTTTAATTTTCTTTTTCCATGCGTAGATCTGAGCTTTGTTGATATCTCTCGTCGTTACCTCATCGTCAAAAAACAAAGTTAATGAAAGGCCTTGATCAACATGTTCAGTGGCCGCCGCATAGACATCGATTATTGCCTTAGGGCCTATGGAAAAGGCATCACGGAAGTACTCTAAATTGGAGTTATTCAAATACGGCGCAGGGAAGTAAACTCGCCCAATTTTACCCTCTTTTCTTATCTCCACTTTAGCGGTAACGGGATGAATAGAAGCGGTAGAGTCGTTGATATAGCTAATTGAGCCTGTAGGAGGAATGGCCTGCAAGTATCGGTTGTATAGCCCTGAGCTCATGACGAGTTGTTTCAATTCGCTCCACTCAGACACTGTGGGTATTCGTATATCTAAACGGCTAAAGAGATCTTGGACCACGTCCAATTTTGGCGAGAAATCCTGCTGCAAATATTTGTCAAAGAAAGCCCCATCACTGTAACTAGACTCTTCGAACCCTTTGAACGTACTCTTTTTCTCTTGTGCCAACTTATTGGAAGCCACGAGACAGTGATATAAAACACAGGCAAAATAACTGCTGGTGAAATCAATGGCCTCAGGTGAATCATAGTGAATGCGTTCTCTAGCCAAAAACCCATGCAAGTTCATCTGACCTAAACCGATAGCATGACTTTCATCGTTGCCATTTCTTATCGAAGGAACACTGTTGATTGCGCTCATCTCTGACACTGCATTTAATGCTCGAATTGCGGTATCAACGGTTTGAGATAGTCGACCTCCATCCAAGGCTTTGGCAATGTTGATCGAGCCTAAATTGCACGAAATATCTCGCCCGACATGACTATAGTTCAAGTCATCATCATAATTTGACGCCTCGTTGACCTGCAATATTTCAGAACACAAGTTAGACATATTTACACGCCCCTGAATGGGGTTAGCCTGATTAACCGTATCTTCGAACATAATGTATGGATAGCCCGACTCAAATTGGATCTCGGCAAGTGTTTGGAAAAGCCCTCTTGCACTCATTTTCCCTTTGCGGATCCTCGGGTCGTCCACCATTTCATGGTACTTCTCCGTCACGCTAATTTCAGAGAAAGATACGCCATACACTCGCTCAACATCATGAGGAGAAAACAAGTACATATCTTTGTTTTGCTTGGCTAATTCCAGAGTAATATCGGGAATGACAACACCAAGGCTCAAGGTCTTAATCCGAATTTTCTCATCGGCATTTTCTCTTTTTGTATCAAGAAATTGCATGATGTCTGGATGATGAACATTGAGATAGACAGCGCCGGCGCCTTGCCTAGACCCCAATTGGTTTGCATACGAGAAACTGTCTTCAAGCAATTTCATCACGGGGACGACACCTGAACTTTGATTTAAGATCCCCTTAATAGGCGCACCTTGCTCTCTTAAATTCGTCAGAAGTAAAGCAACACCACCGCCACGACGTGAGAGTTGCAACGATGAGTTAATCGCACGACCGATGCTCTCCATATTGTCTTCAATTCTCAACAAAAAGCAGGAGATCAATTCACCACGGCTCTTTTTGCCGGAGTTAATAAAAGTGGGCGTAGCCGGTTGAAAGCGCTGATGAATGATTTCTTCCATTAGTGCCAGTGCAAATTCACAGTCACCACGAGCCAGTAACAGTGCAGTCATAACCACTCGGTCTTCGAACCTTTCTAAATATCGCTTACCATCACGAGTTTTCAGTGCATAGGAAGTAAAAAACTTATAAGCACCTAAGAACGTTCGGAATCGAAATTTGGCTTGATAGGCGTTTGCCCAGATTTGATGAAGAAAACTGCGATCATATTGATCAATAACTTGAGCCTCGTAATATCCCTCTCTGAGCAAATAGTCGATCTTCTCGTCTAAGTTAAATGACCTCCGGCGGAGCCGGAGGCTTATTGGGTGACGCCCTCTAAG
>NZ_JBFSPI010000141.1:0-6264 GCF_041464685.1 Vibrio sp. 10N.237.312.B06 | reverse complement strand
ACCGATGTATTGTTGAACGCGAAATGTACAGCAAAGATCAACACGCCCTAGTTAATGACCAATTTAGTTCGTTGGAGCATTTCCATACAAAATACCCGTGTCATTACCTAACACCCCTGCAATGTAATCTTTACCGTTGTGCTTAACCGTCAAGAAAACCCCGTTGTAACTGCCATTTAGCGCTGATTGCGAGCAAGAAACGGCACTTGCGTTATCTGCATTAAAGTAAGATCCATTACGAACCAATTTACCTGTAATTGTACAAACGCCATTAACGACATATGAACCATCTGCGTTAATCGTCCACGTACTACCATCTGTTGTATTGGTATGAGTACCGGTGATTTGGGCAAGAGCTAATGAGTCAGTTGTTTTATTCATTGAGTAAACAAGGTTTGACCCGCTAACAACGGCTGTTAGAGTTGCAATATTGTTTGTAAATTTAGCATGCATTAACTGAATTCTTTCTTTCACAAAAACATTGTTGCTAGTAAAAGATAGACCTCTAGTTGTCATCGATGTTTCTGTCGTGGTCGCACTATCAACAAAGTAAACGCTGTTGTTCGCGAAGTCACCCACAATTAGGTTGTTCTTAGATCGCTTTGAGTCAACAAGCATGACGGTCAAGTCAGTCGGGTTAACGTATAGGCCATTACCACTAAACGTTTTTACTGCTGCACTCGGTGCCGCTGACGAACCACCGCCACAACCTACAAGTACTACTGAAGCGAAAACACCTAAAATGAAGCCTTTGTTTTTCATTGTGATTACTCTTTGTTATGTATAAAGATCTTATCATATCTAAAAATAATAAATCCCGCAAAGTTGCGAGAGAACCGGCGACGCTGACGGATCCCCTCATATTTTCCCTAGTCCTGCATTGTGTGTGAGCCTTTGATATTCGAACATGATCTGCACCATCAATACTGGACGTTACGTTAAGCGACTTTGTCATTACGTTAACTACGGACTAGGTGATATAAAGGTATGAATCAGTTAGTTGATACTTAACGGTGTGCTCTTAAGAACTAAAGCTTTTAATTTTCCACTCTTGGAAGGCGTTGTTGCCTAAATCAGTTGAACCTTTTTCGAGTCTTGCGATCTGATCTTTTATGATGGTTAGAGCGGTGGTGACATGGGTAAGGCAAAAAAGAAGATAACTAACTGGGCGGAGTACAATAAGGCTCTGTGCAAACGGGGCTCGGTTACGTTCTGGATAGATGATTCAGCCGTAGATGCATGGCGATGCAAAGCCCATCATGGTAAGCGTGGTAGAGGCTTCCAGTACTCTGATACAGCGATTGAAACTGCATTGATGATTAAGGGGATATTCTCTCTACCATTGCGGGCTCTTCAAGGTTTTATCGACTCTATCTTTGAGCTACTGGAGGTTCCACTGACGCCCCCTGACTACACGTGTATCAGCAAACGCTCGAAGACAGTTCAGGTCAAATATCATAACAAATCCAGAGGAGCTATTCGCCATATCGCTATTGACTCGACTGGTCTCAAAGTCTTTGGCGAAGGTGAGTGGAAGGTGAAAAAGCACGGCGCCGAAAAACGCAGAACTTGGCGCAAACTTCACTTAGCCGTTGATGTAGAAACTCATGAGGCCATTAGTGCAGAAGTCAGTCTTGTAAGTGTTGGCGATAGCGAAGTGCTGCCAACATTACTCAACCCTTTACGTAGAAAGGTAGATACCGTATCTGCTGATGGAGCGTATGACACAAAAAGTTGCTATGAGACCCTGCAAAATAAGGGCAGTACTCCGTTGATACCGCCTCGAAAGAATGCGGCGCTTTGGGAAGAAGGGCATCCCAGAAATGAAGCAGTAAAGGCTTTGAAAAACGGAACAATAGCGGAGTGGAAATCTGAGTCGGGTTATCACTATCGCTCAATATCTGAGACCGCAATGTCTCGATATAAAGGACTAACCAGCGGTAAATTGAGCTTGAGATGTTATAACGCTCAAGTGGGAGAAATCATGGCGAATGTCAAAGCTATAAACAAAGTCATAGGACTAGGTATGCCTGTTCGAAGCTAACGGTGAGTCAAATATGGCGTCGTTGGTCTTTAAACCGATTTGATCAACAACGCCGTCGTATTGACTAAAAAGCATGCGAAACGGGGTGCCTCTATCTCCAAATTTAATTACGCAACAAAGCCACCTCAGATGACAATACTTCGGCGCACTTAACAAAATTAACCTTTATTTATAAGTGGGAATTAAGTATTATTGATAATATTAATAATACTTGATAATTAAACATGTTAAATAATGTATCTATAAAAAACAAAATTCAAATGACAATCGGTCTAGCGGCTATGCTTATGTTATTGTTGGGAGGATTCGAACTCTACATTCAACAAGAGCAGAGACTTGAAGAAAGGCATGATAAACTGCAAGCGCAAGTAGAGACTGCGGTATCCTTAGTCCAACACTTCAGAACCAATGAGTCTCTAAATATAGAAGACGCTCAAACAGCAGCAAAAAAAATATTATCAGACCTCAGATACGATGATGACCACTATTTTTGGGTAACCAATACAAAAAACAAACTAATTATCCACCCGAAAAGGCTGACTTCTATTGGCCAAGATATGACTAACGTTCGAGATAGTAAAGGTAATTATCATTGGCGCGAAATGTCTCGTATTGCCAAAAACAATTCTTCAGGTTTTTTGAGTTACACATGGCGAGATCAGCAAGGAAAAGATAAAGATAAGGTTTCATATGTGTATTACATTCCAGAATGGGATTGGATTGTAGGATCGGGATTATTCATTTCTGACATCCAAGAAGATTTTCACAAAAATATCATACAGCAAAGCGTTTTATTAGTAATTATTATGGGGATCTTGTTTTCTATTAGCTTCTTTATCAGCGATAGTATTGTAAAACCAATCGAACAATTAGCTGAAAACCTCAAGATCATCGCGAGTGGCAATTTAACAACAAACTTCCAACAGAACCGAGAAGATGAGATTGGAGAGCTAAACCGAGGCCTTTGTCAAATGCAGACTACCATTAGAGGTACCTTAATTGCTGCGCAAAGTACAGCCGATAAGGCAAGTCTTTTATCGGAAAGCATAGCCTCTTCAAGTGAAGAAACCGCTCAAAGTTTAGCATCTCAGAACTCACAACTTGAGAAGATGTCAACGGCAATGAGTGAAATGTCAGCAACTATTAAGAATGTAGCTATCAACGCCGAATATAGCTCAGAAAAAACCAGTGAATCCTCGCATCAAGCACAAGCCAGCAGCCAAAGTATGGTCACAACACTTGAAGATGTTTCGGCAATCTCCCTCTCTATCGATGAAACAACACAGTTAATGGCGACCTTGAAACGCGGTGTAGATAATATAGGCCAAGTTGTGCAAGTTATCCAAGAAGTGTCTGAACAAACAAATTTACTTGCACTGAATGCCGCGATTGAAGCGGCGCGAGCAGGAGAACAAGGTCGTGGTTTTGCTGTGGTTGCCGATGAGGTTCGCAATCTTGCAAGCCGAACTCAAGATTCTACCAGTCAAGTTCAATCAACGATTAACGAGTTACTCTCTAGTACTTCTGAAGTGCTTACTGTCATGGAAAGTAATAATGCAAGTATTAGCACCTGTGTAGAAACAGCTCAACATACAAAAGACACACTAGTATCTATGGTAGGAAGCCTCAACGAAGCTAATGATATGGTCGCTCAAATTGCCGCTTCCGCTGAACAGCAAGGCATCGTTTCAAATGAAATGAGTGAAAATGTTAGTGTGATTAATTTATCAGCAAGAGAAATTAATCAAGCTAGTGTACATATGGCATCTCAAACTCAAGAGATGGCAAGTGCTGCCGAAGAGCTTAAACAACTATTGACATACTTTAAGCTGGAATAATCCGACGCACCTTGGTCTATATCGACACCTCTCCCCCGGATATAGACCAATCTATTTGCTCGTTAATATTACTAACAGAAGGTTTTTTTTCAAAACCAAAAGACAAAGTCATCAACCTACGATCGATTAACTAAGTTTACTTAAATACTTAGACTAATAACCAAGCTGTGCTAAAGACTTAAGTCTGTTGTTGCTGAGTCAAAGGTCTAGGTTGATTAAGTGTTTTTGACTGACCTCAAAGAGCAAAAAAGTGTGTTATTCACTCTACTATATTGGAGATGTAAAGATTAAAATCAATAAAAACATAAAACTATCAGTAGATTACAGTCTTTTAGATGTATTCAAGAAAGACTGTACCAAGTCACTACTAACTCCAAATAACTGTGTCTCGGTGATGACTCAACAAGAAAAACTGTCATTTTTTTTCTCTATCGTAAACCAAAGTGCAAACGCCGTTGTTATTACAAACGTTGACAGGGACATTATCTACGCCAATAAAAAATTTGAAGAACTGAGTGGCTATGCCCTATGTGAAGTTCTTGGCAAGAACCCAAGAATATTGAAATCAAACAATACCCCAGTCGACAGCTACCGCGATATGTATCGCACATTACAGTCGGGAAGTTCTTGGAAGGGTGTATTTTTCAATAAATATAAAGATGGCCCCGAGTATATTGAAGAAGCTGTTATTTCTCCGATAATGTGCGATATAGGAGAAGTTATTTGTTATCTTGCAGAAAAAAAAGACATTACAGTTCAAAGGGCTATGGAAGACAGCGTACGGAAATTGACTCATTTTGATAGTCTAACGGAACTGCCTAATCGGGCCTACTTTATCGAAGAAGCCAAGAGGATAATGGACTTTCAACTAGCTAAAGATAACTGCTTTACGATATTGTTTGCCGACTTAAACCGATTTAAAGAGCTTAATGATAGCAGAGGCCACCTTGCTGGTGATATGGCGCTAAAAGAGGTAGCTAGACGGATTGAAAACGCACTTCCGTCTGGTGATTTAGCAGCTAGAGTTGGAGGGGATGAGTTTGTTGTGATTCATCGAAAAGCGACACAAGAAAGCACTGCGCATTTAGCTGCCCAATTGGTAGCGGCACTGAGTCGACCTATCCCGATAAATATAGGACAAAAAGCTTTTCTGGGTGTTAGTATCGGAGCAGCCACATGGCCTTTGGACGGTGAAACATTGCATGATGTGCTCTCACATGCAGACTTAGCTATGTACGAAGCTAAGTCGACTGATCGGGGCTTTGTCTTCTACACGGAACAGATTGGCACACACTATCATCGTGAATTGGAGTTATCGCGCAGGTTAAATCAGGCTATACACGATAAAGATCAGTTTCATCTAGTCTATCAGCCAAAATTTTATACAGCCAGTACGGAAGTTGCAGGGGTTGAAGTTCTGCTTCGCTGGGACGAGCCTGAGCTTGGTATCATTAACCCTGGGGAGTTTATTCCTCTTGCCGAGAAGTATAGGATAATGTGTCCTCTCGGTAAGTGGGTCATCAAAGCCGCTAGTAAGCAATTTCGTCAGTGGCAATCAGAGGGTAGAGTGTTGCCAGGTAGAATGGCTGTGAATATCTCCGTTCAACAATTAGAGCAACCTGAGTTCTTTGAGAGCATTATAAGTATGATTTCAGAAGAGGGACTCTCTCCTTCCATATTTGAATTAGAAGTGACAGAGTCGGTATTGATGAGTAACCCAGAAAAAACAATGCGCGTGTTGCAAAAGTTAGAACATGTAGGATTCAGTATCGCTATCGACGATTTTGGTACTGGCTTTTCGTCTTTATCGTACCTCAAAAGAATTAACGCAAAGGTTTTGAAAATTGATAAATCGTTCATTGAGAGTTTGGCGACCAGCATACACGACAAAATGATAGTGAAATCTGTGGTGGACTTAGCTCAGAATCTGGGGTTATCCGTTGTGGCTGAGGGCGTCGAAACTGAGGAGCAAAGGCGTTATCTTGAAGAGGTCGGGTGCGACATGGTACAGGGCTACTACTACTCAAGACCACTCACCGCAGAAGAATTAATCCGAAAATTTACTTTTAAAACTTTGCTTAAGGAATGAACAATGACTGAGCATTCTTCTCCATTTTTAAATACTTTCTATTTGAGAGTGTTATCTGTCGTTCATGAAGGTTTGTCGCAAAGTTATGAAGAAGCACAAGCGTACTGATTTTTATATGAAATTAGGCTGATTTCGAGTGAAGCTGTTCCCAAACAGATAAGCTTTCAGGATTGTCAAGCAGTCCATTTTTAATTATCGACCGGCTTTGTTGCGTAATTAAATTTAGAGATAGAGCCAACCCGTTTCGCGTATTTCTTAGTCAATACGACAAGTTTCAGGCATACCTAACCCAG
>NZ_JBFSPI010000140.1:0-6368 GCF_041464685.1 Vibrio sp. 10N.237.312.B06 | reverse complement strand
AGCTCGGAAGGATCCTTCAACCGATCACTTTGGCTTTAACTGATCGGCATTAGACCTCAGGGTCGCCTTTTTTGTTCTTGGAGATTGATAGAAATGACAATAATTGTATCGATGGGCGTGCTAGTCATGATTTTGGTGACCATTTTAAAAGTATCACGAGATCACGCTCATATTGAAAAGTCACGCGAACTGCAAACTTGTGGCAGCGTAACTGTGAAAGAAATGACAGTTAATCCGTTTTTAAATAAAAACATCAACTAATCAAAGAAAGGTAAGAATGAGAAATTTTAATTATTTAGGGAAAAGTGCTGAAGGAGACGATGAGTACGAATGCCCTAACCCAAGTTGTAAAGAGAAAGTACTGTCCGCATTATTGACTCCGGTAACATCGTGCGACCGTGGATGTGAATTACAAGCTGATTGCTACTATTGTGATCAACCGGCATGTCTGGAACCTAAGAGCTCAATTGGACCTCGTCAAAAAAACACACCAATGACAAACCCTGATTCAGAAATGATTGAAGAGTTGAGTAATGAAATCGATGAGCTACCACAATCCGATCCTGAAGGAGGACTGAGGAGGTCAAGAAAAGTAAAGCGCAATTAGTCTGGAGTTTGGTGTGACGATTTATTGATAAGGCGCTCTGTAGGGGGCTTTATTGTGTTTGGTATTGATGTTTTTGTCTTTAATGAGGTGTCAGTGTGGTAGATAAACAAAGTAGACAGCTTAAACTATTAGAAGTACTTCGTGACCTAGATAAAAAAGGCCAAGTATTCGGTGTTAAAGAGGTCGCTGATTCAACAGGTTACACCGTTAACTCAGTAAATAAGTATTTTAATGAAAAGTTGAAAGGGGAGTACCTTTCGAAAATTACACGTTCGACGTGGAAATGCCAAGGTATCTGTCAGCTTTCAAATGAAGGTTTTTTAAGTCTTATGTCTCAAAGCTTAAATACTAAACAGAAATCGTCAGACGAAATACTTTCAGACCAATTAATTAAAAGAAGTCATGATGCATTTACGCTAGCCCTTGAAGTCTATAATCGTCCAACTCTGGGTAATAGAGTTGAAGCTTTTACTATTATGATGGTTAATGCTTGGGAACTTATGCTTAAGTCTGAACTAGTAAAATCTAAAGGCGCGAAAGAAATCTTTAAAGACAGTAATTTTAGCATTAGCGTTCGCGACGCAATGAATAAGCTTATGAAGTCGGATGACAACATCACAAAAAATCTAGATACGCTTATCGACTTACGAGACCAAGCGATTCACCTTCTTATTCCAGAACTGCAACCTCAACTTTCACGTTTGTTTCAATCTACTGTTTTGAATTATCAAAAACGTTATAAACGTATAATGGGTAACAGTCCTTTGGCTGGTCAAAGTGTCGGCTTATTAAGCTTAATTGTTGATGGAGTTGAACCAGAAGTGGCTGTCATCAAAGAGAACTATGGTGACTTGACGGCAAGCCAGGTTAAGACTTTTCTTGGTAAATTTACTCAGATGGCTCGTGAGTGTGACTCAGATGAGTTTTCGATTGATGTTGACTACAAATTAGCGTTGACTAAGAAAGAGTCTGATAGCGATTTGTCGTTGTGTCTTAGTGATGCTGGCGAAAACGCTATCATCATTCGAGAAACAAAAGATTTAGACATTACGCACCCTTACCATCAAAAGACAGCGATTGCTGAAATTAATCTTCGACAGTCCCTGAAAATTACGAGCTTTTCTTTCCAAGCTGTGCTTCAAAAGCACAAAATTCAGAATTCAAAACGCTCGAATCACCACTACGAGATCGACAGAAGGCACCGTTATTCTGAAGTATTTATTGAGTGGTTTGCTAAGAGTTTAAGTCAGCCAAATTGGCTAGAAAGCGCATTGGAAAGTTACAAAATGAAGCGAAGTAAGAAAATAAAAATAAGAGTATAAAATCTAAGTACTTTTAAAACTGGTGATGAGGTATTGCATTTGTTATCTACAGGCACAGTTCACTAGATATTAGCACTGGTGTATATGATAAGTAGTACTTGCTCGACTTATAGGAGTAGTCGCACTTATTTAAGTTCGACTACTAAAAGATCGAATGAATAGAGCTGATATGAGACGTTTACGCGACTTGACCAGCCTCTGATTCACTCGTGACAAGAGATATCATCTGTGTGTATAACGAGGTATGTTCGAAGCGATCTCTTGTGTATTTACTACGTAGATACCTCTCAACTGCCTTGGCATTTACATTTTGGTCCGAAGAAAAAGGTTGACTGAATACTTTCGATAGCAACTGACAAAAGTCATGACCATTCGCTGTTTGATACTTGCAGTGGTCAACGTCACATAGCTCTCGATATTTAGAGATAATGTCTTCACGATTGCTGGTATCGACTCGCTGACTTCGACTAATAACGCAGTCTATTAAAGTGTCAATGTTCACTGTTACATCGAATTCATTTATCGAAACTGACCCAGTGGATGCATAATTCATCCCTTTAAAATTTGCATTTAAGCCGAGAGTTTTGCATGTAAATTTAACTAGACCAATTTTGTGACAAGCATCCATTAAAGTGCCTAATAGTGCATCACCTATAGCGTCTATATTCATAAGATATAATGTGTCGGTCTTGCTATATTCGGTAATGAAATCAGTCATGAATTCGTTATGAAGCATCATGATTTCAGAATCATGTTTATCGGTCATGAAAATATCGTTATAGGTATTATCAAGTAGGTGATCGAAATCTGCATCAACCACACCATAGACATCGTTAGAGATTCGAGTTTTCAAATTGGTTACTGCTGCTATTACCTCGTTTTTGCCACTTGCAGGAGTACAGTAGAAAAATTCATCGTTTCTCAATACCATATTGAATAATGTTATATCAGTATCACCCTCTACAACAAAAACCACTTTATCGCCCACACTACTTGTCTGAACTTGCAGTAGGAGAGAAGCAAACTTTGTATTTTCACCACGAGAGTTTGCGGCGTTCATTAAGCTTGTCATAACTACTTAGTACCTGTGTCAATCTCGTGTTTATCATATAGATCTACGGATATATGCCAGTCATCATTGATGATGTCGGGAGAGTGTGTCGCGAGAATAAGTTGTGAGTAGTTATTAAATCTAGCTATTTTTGCAAATTCGCCTAAAAGACTTTTTTGCCATGTTATATGTAATGAGATCTCTGGTTCATCGATCAATATCAGCGTTCCATTTACCGCATTGAATATGAGGTCAAAGAAGATGGAAACTTGATTCTTCTCACCAGAAGATAAGAGTTCAAGAGGGATGTCATCTTTCGAGTGATTAAAGAACCCAAATCCAACTTCAGGATTAATGAATAGTGTTTTAAAGGCAAATTTTTTCGATGCAATCAGCTCTGAGAATAATGTTAGGCGGCCAATAAAGTCTTCACTTAATGATACCTCGTAGAAGATATCACTCAACTTCTCATTCAAGCTTGCCGCAGAGCTAGGTAAACAACTTAGCTCGTGTGGTTCAATTTTGAGGTATTTGTTTGAAGTTGATAGCAAGCCTAATTTTGCATAAGGGGTTAGTTTTTCTTGTAAGCCAACTATACGCTCTTTAAGCATATCAGGCAGTTGCTCACGGGTAGATGCTTGTTTTCCCGTTAGACACGAAAACAACTCGTCAACAAGTGTATCTAGCTTTTGTGTTTTGTTTTTCGTCTCTTGCATTCTAGTTGCTAGATCTGAACATTGCTGTGTGATGATTTTGTTGGATTCAGACTCATTGTTAAGACGCATTGAGTTAATAAGGATAGAATGTGCTTTTGTGCTATCAAAGATCGTCTCTTGAGATATGTGGCATTCGGTATGTGTAATTATTTTCTTCGTCTCATTTAGAAACGACTCAACTTGAAGACCAGTATTACTATTTAAGTAACGGATATGACCCAAGTTAGTGAAAATATCAAAAGAACCAAATTTTATCTTAGCTAACTCTGAGTAATTATTAGATATCGCATGATGAATCAGCTTAAGAATCATCGTTTTACCGTAACCGTTTGGACCAGTAATGATTAGTTGCTCTGAATCGGCAAACTGAAGGTCATAATTTAAGAAGCCAAAAAGTCGTTGAATTGAGATTTTATTTATTTTTAATTGCATTTTCTTATGTATGTTTATGAAAACTGGGCATATAGTACCATCAAGCATACACGCGTAAAGTGTAGATTGTACGCAATCATGCATATTGTTCTTAATACTTCACTTATATTATCAACTTCATGCTTAACAGGCGGTTACGGTAATAATTTATATCTTACGTTCATGTAACTTATGCGGGAACAGCTGGGTATAAACCTGCCACAAGGTATTTAGGTTTCTGTGGCCAGTTACCTGAGCAACCTCCTCAATGGTAAAGCCTTTCTCGAACAAGCGGCTTGCACCTTCACGGCGTAGGTCATGATAGCGTAGGTTATCAATTCCAACCTTCTGGCACACTTTAACAAAGCCTCGGCCAACTGAGCGTGGGTTGTAAGGGAATATCAATTCACCATTACGATCTTGCTTCATTACAATATCGAATGCTTCACCGAGTAGAGGAACGACCATGTGGTTACCATCTTTCTTACGTGGATCTTTTCGGTCACGTACGATCACTGTTCTAAGTTCTTCGTTTAAGTCTTCCCATCGAATACCACACACTTCACTTACTCTCATACAGCTCAGGATGCTGAAGTCTAGAAGCATGGAGTATGGGATTTTGTTTTCTCTACGCTGCTCGCGTTCTTCTAGTGCTTCTTTTAACCGGTCTATTTCATCGGTCGTAGGGCGTCTTGTTACCTTAAATCTCTGAATAGCGGGTAAAAAAATAGCCAGCAGAGGCTGGCTATTTTTAGAAAGCTTTAAAATACTAAATTAAAGTACTTTGATGCTGTCAGCTTGTGGGCCTTTTTGACCTTGAGATACAGTGAACTCAACTTGTTGGCCTTCAGCAAGAGTTTTGAAACCGTCGCCTGTGATTGCAGAGAAGTGTGCAAATACGTCTGGGCCGTTTTCTTGCTCGATGAAGCCGAAGCCTTTAGTTTCGTTGAACCATTTTACTTTACCAGTAACTGTGTTAGACATGATGATATCCTAAAATTAAATTTTTATTTTGAGCCAATTGTGGCACTGATAGCGCGGAAAAGTTTATTGCTATTGCGTACAACACAACGGGGTTACTAGTAATCCAACGAAATGTTTATATACAAAGAACTTTCTTTCTAGCCGAGATGAAGTCTAAATCAAATTAGGGGATAGTCAATCGAATCCATAGTGAAAGGTTGCAGAAACTTGGGGGTAGTCAAACTTTGCATTCCTTAAATATCATGGAGTTACAGTTGTATGGTGATTTGTTGTAGTTTTTGTGAAAAAGGTGGTCGGAATTGATGACGAATTTGGAGTGATTGCACTGTTTTGGCACATTTATTTTCCAAATTATTAAGCCGCTAATTGGTGCCTGGCCCCAATTTTAACGGCTTATATTTATACATCTCACTTTAAGCATCATGCTTCTATTGGAACGAGCTTTTGACTACTTTTTCAAGCGATACAGGTTGCCATTATCGGTACTGAAAAAGATGTCACCGCTTGGTGAAGTTTCAATGTCTCTTATCCTCTCGCCTAAATCTTCTAAAATACGTTCCTCTTTAATTGCCTCACCTTGTCCATTGACTGTCACAATATTGATGTGGGTAAGTTTAAGCGCGCCGGCCAGCAGCTTTCCTTTCAACTCTGGGTATTTGTCACCTTGGTAAACAATCAAGCTGCCCGGAGCGATTGAAGGGACATAGACTTTTTTCGGTGCTTCAATACCATCTTTGGTTTTAGACTCGCCAACGCTAATTGGGCCCCAGTACTCTTTACCGTGTGAGGTCACTGGCCACCCGTAGTTGGCACCTGCTTTAATTAGGTTGAATTCGTCACCACCTCGCGGGCCGTGTTCAATCGACCACAGCTTCTGTGTCGGGAAATCATAAAAAAGACCTTGTGGATTACGATGGCCATAGCTCCAAATCTCATTGAGTACCTTGCTGTTATCCGAGAATGGGTTATTGCTTGGTGTGCTTCCATCAGCATTCAATCGTAATATTGATCCGGCGTGAGTCATGGTGTCTTGGCCGTTGTTTCGATCACCACGGTCGCCGATTGAAAAATACAGGTGGCTATCATCAAAGGTGATACGGCTACCAAAGTGACGTCCGGTGTCCGTTCTGGATTTCGACACAAACACGTCTGTCCAATTGGTAACTTCATTATTGCTGTAATTAGCAGAAGCGAGTGTCGTTACGCCTTCACCATCGACGTCTGATCTGCTCCAGTCAGACTGGACACTTAGCTAAGCGACATTTTGCTTTTCAAAG
>NZ_JBFSPI010000139.1:3944-6750 GCF_041464685.1 Vibrio sp. 10N.237.312.B06 | reverse complement strand
ATAATACGCACTGTTAGCTTTTAGAAAGCCAAACAATACAAACTTCGTTTGTTGCTCCTTTATGCTCTACAAGCAAGCTTATAGCAGCAGAAAGCGAGCTTAACCATAAAACCATAATACGCACTTAGCGAGAAATCTTAGCCCTAGCTCTACGTGCGACAACATCATCATAAGTTTTTTCAGATTGAGACTTTTTCAAAAATGCCCCAAGCCTACGAACGGATTTAAGAGCAAGCCACGCCAAAGCGTCATAAAAAAACAACGCACCTAGAACACCAATAAAACCATAGATAGCAAAAGACTCAGCAATCGCTTGTACCTGTTCAGCCGTCAACACTACATTTTGCATTTAAAGAACCTCTTTGATTTTTGTAACAGCAATCAAAATGACGCTGTTAGAACAACAGTAAAACTACAACCACCAATTCACACTCAACAAAGCCTGCCCAAGTTTTAAGAGCGCTTAGCAAGATGAGGGGTTTTCGTTTGTCTCCCTAACACTGCTACGCTTCGCTGCTTATCGCTCATCAAGCTGAATCGACCCCTTAACTTGATCATGTTCGCTTATCCCTGCGGGGCTTGGTTCTGCAAAATCTATCAATCAAATAAAAATAACGACCATTACGGGTAATAACTTGAACACTCATAACTAAACCTCGATTGGTAAAACATCGCCTAAAACGTCCACCTTTTCTTTTTGGGGAATCTCACCGCATGTGATTATGCGGTCTGAACCATCCCACGAAAGCTTATAAACGCAATCAGACAACACGGTAAACTGATAACCAATCTCTTCAAGTGCCACATGGTCAAAGCTAAAAAGCTTTTGGTTCTTGTCGTAAACATCGATGTAGATGCGATAAAAAGATAAATCTCTATCAATTGAAATATCATCAGAATATCGGTGATAAGCAATCTGCTTTGAATAACCAGTTACGAAAAACTTAAAAGACTCTAATGGGCCAAAGCCACTAGAATCTTTTTTTGGTTCTTCCTCTGGTGAACCTTCAGGAACTACAGCATCAGAGACGGATGTTTGCGGAGCAGCTGGGTTTTGTGTGACTTCACTATCTTTTGGTGAAAACGCATAAACAGAAAGAAACAAGCCAAAACTTAAAAGTATGACCGAACCGATAACAGGCCAACGCTTCCAAAGTGGAACAATATCGGCCGCCATAGCCTCAGTGACACTGCTATTAGATGCGGTATGACTCTTATAGAATGGAAAGTAAGCCGACTCATATTTGCGAATGCTAGTATTAACAACATCCCCACTCGCACCGGAGCGAACTTTTCTAGTATATGTACTGTTAGAACCTAAAGCCGTATTCTTAGCACAGTAATAAGTCACCTCAATCATGTCTTTAATATCGCGGTGAATCTTTCTCAAGTTTTGAGTAACGAGGACAATATCAACACCATAATGACGATGTAGAGAATACCACTCAAGAATCTCAGTGTTCAGATTCTTGTTGGGTAATGTCATGTGCGCCTCATCAACAACAAATAACGGCCCCTGTCCTTTGTCATTCTTCCAGTCATCATTGTAATCAGCAACTTTACTAAACGGCCTTTCCATAGAGCCAAAATCATTTAGCTTACCGTCAACAACAACAATTAAATCGCGCACTTCATTGCCAAGAACCGCAGCAAAGTGATCAACTTGCAAAGGTAAATTTGTTATGACCTTGCGACCCTCTTTAAGTGCAGGAAGAACCTGGAAAGCTACCGCTTCATAACTTTTTCCGCCACCTGGACGGCCTACAATTCCGTAAATCATGAGCCTAACCTAGTAAATGGAATTAATTGGAGTAAAAGACGAGTAAGAAGCGAAGCTAATATTATCGTCAAACCTTGAGGAACACCGATAGCAGAAAGAACCCAAGACACCTGCGGAGGTATGGCAGTTAAATATTGAGAAATATCCATAGGTTGAAAAAAGGAAAAAGCATAAGAAAGAAGATTATCGACAACAGAAAACATTCCATCAACAAACCACAATAAAACATCTTTTATCATTTCAACCAGAGAAAGAATTAAACGATACAAGAAATCTAAAAGCTTATTAAATAAATCTACAATCCAACTCATGTTAACCTCCAAAGATATTTTTACGAGCAGTCGCTATAGCTGTAAAAATAAGACAAAAACGAACAAAACCAAATATCCAATCTAAGTTTATATAATCCTCAATATTAAAGTTACCAAAATCCAGAATGGGTATTACAAACTTAGGGCGACTAGAATTAGATAAATCAAGCTTGGAGAACGTATCAACGAACTCATCAAGAGTGTTCCCTTTAATAGATTTTATATGGTCACCAACAACACCAGATATACCCTCTGGATAATTAGAATCATAAAAACCCTTACATGTGGATGATTTAATACAAGTACCGTTAGACCCCGCCCCGCTAGTATCAACATTAGCAAAATCATTTAAAGTATCTTCAATGCCATCAAGAGAACCTTTAACCCCATCAACAGAACCTTTTAAATCCCCCAATGAATTACCAATATCAGAGAAACCTTTTTTTAAATCATTAGAGATTTTATCGCCGTTAGAATTAACAGCCGCAGTATTATCAGATAAACCTGTTTTTATACCAGAACCGTTATTATTAATGTCAGTGCTAAGATCATCTAAATTATTAACTACGTCCCTGTGCATGTTTTTAACAGCAGCAGCAACATTTGAACCATCACCGCCTGAGCCTGAACCACCACCAGAGCCTGAACCGTCACCACCTAAACCTGAACCGTCACCGCCTGAACCTGAACCACCGCCTGAGCCTGAACCACCGCC
>NZ_JBFSPI010000139.1:0-3848 GCF_041464685.1 Vibrio sp. 10N.237.312.B06 | reverse complement strand
CCCTCCTGAACCTGAACCACCGCCTGAGCCTGAACCACCGCCAGAGCCTGAGCCTGAACCGTCACCGCCTGAGCCTGAACCGTCACCACCTGAGCCTGAACCGTCACCACCTGAGCCTGAACCGTCACCACCTGAACCTGAACCGTCACCGCCTGAACCGTCACCGCCTGAACCGTCACCGCCAGAGCCTGAGCCTGAACCAGAGCCACCGCCTGAACCAGTTTCAGAACCGTTACAACCTGACCCGTTAAATGTGTAATGACCAAACGGGGAAGTATCACCTTCAATCCCCGATGAAACCCAAGTATTACGAGTCAAAACTGCCCTGCATTTACTGCGACAAACGGAAATAGCCTTTGAAGTTCCAATAGGAAACGTAACAATACCTAAAATTTCACCTCTTCTAGAGGGGCAAATATCTAACTCACAGCCTCCTGTGTCATTTGGAATATACCCAGTAGGACAACCGCGAGCGTGAATTGGTGATGAATAAGAAATAAAAAGAAAAATTACTAACAATATTTTTTTCATTAAAACACCGTTATTAAATATAAAAAAAGGGAGCCGAAGCCCCCTATCCTTGCATGTTTTGAGCAGCTATAAATCCTGCTAAACCGCCCAAAAGAGTGAACACTACAAGATGGAGGTCATGCAGAACTAATAGCATGATAAAACCTAAATCTTATTAACAGTACGCTTACCGAGAGAAATAGCTTTTAGAGCCATAGCAATTCCAATAATAATAACGCCTGCCGCACCAACTTTTACGGCAATACCTGAAAGATCGATAGCAGCCCAAATATCATCCGTTGGACCCGCAGCATGAGCGCCAGAAGATGCAACAAGCATCAGAGAACCGACAGCGATTTTTGTATTAAAGTTTGAAGCGAATTTTTTTGCTTTATTAAAATGTTTCATAACTTTTTCCTAGATTAGCCTAATGACTTTTAAAGCGGCTTTAATGCCGTACGTTGTGAGAAAACCAAATACAAATACAAGTGAAAAACCACCTGCAAAATATGTAGCAATCTCAGTTGATGTTATTTGCGTATAACTCATCATAAATTCATATTCATCAGGCTTTAGCATTAAATACCCAGAGCAAGAAGAAACATCAACACTAGGAACGACAGCTAAAAACCCTTTGGAATTTGCAATGGCACATACAGGCATAACAGACCTTTATTTCGTTTAACTAAATTGATGACAAGCAGTGATAATTTGCTTGAAATCGAAGAGCGCATTAATAGCAGCTGCATGGGACGGGCGATTGTCGGAATCCGATTCCATGCGCTTGTTTAACATCTCTATCCTTTCATCAAGAAGAACAATCACCTCATCAAAATCCATGAGCAACCCTGTTTAATTAGTGGCTGGAACTAAAAACATTTCACGGCCAAATTCAAGACGGCCATGCTGACTAACTGAACACGATTTTGACATTAGAACGTTATACTTACCTGCTGTATAAAATGGTTGCCCCTCTTGCAAAGGAATTTGAAACTCAACAGGATATTTACCCCCTAAATCGACATAACCAATTTGACTATAAAAAGTCATAGGACCGTTTTTAGTCGGGATAGTGCGAGGGTCGATAACTTCGTTTTCTTTGAAAATTTCAACTAATAAACCGTTTTTCATTTGTATATTCCTATGCGCTTAATCTAATTACGTTTGAGGTATCAAAACCATATTGTTTACTTAAAATGCCGACTTCTGGCTCGACGTACCAATCAGGACGTTGATTAGAAAAATCAACATCTATAACTTGAAGCAAAGGAATCACGTTATCCTTTCCATTGCCTTGTAAATTCTGTATCTGAGCCTTACTAAAACCCGCATTCAAAAGCTCTTTCAAATGATCATAAAAAGAACTACTGGAAGAATAAGAAGATTTGACAGACTCATAACCATCAGAAACCAACGAACGATAAAAACGAAAAACCCGATCCGCTTTTGAGTAACTAACATTCCCTTTAGGAGTTGTTCTAAAGTAAATCTGTTTCAACTTTTTATGAATTTCTTCATCATTAAAAATGTTCATTCGTTGTCCCTCAAGAGCTTGCAGTAATGGGGTAAATGCTTTTAACCAAATATCTTGTATTAGTGACTTTCCGTCTTTTTCGTAATTTTGTTGGTATCTAATTGCTTGTAATAAATTCTTAGGTATTTCCATTGCATCGAGATAACGACGATGAGCACTAGCCTCAAAACGCACAAGATTTCGAGCAAAGTTAATCAAGTGAGGGTTAGACATAACATCTAGAACGCGATCATATTCAGTTACACCAGACGCCTGTAATGCTCTCAACTTAGAAAGTTGATTGTTAAATTCTGGATATTTCAAATAAGCTTTACGATCACAATGACGAGAGTTTTGAGTAAAGTAACAAGTCGTTTCATGTTCATTTCGAACACTTTTTCGCATCTGATTATTCGATACATTTTTAAGACAATTAATAACTTGTTTTGCCTTATTTTCATTTTCAACACGAGCTGAGTAAGTAGCATCAAGGCTATCAAGAGTAGCTTGAGTATGTTCAAGCATGTCCCAAACATCAGGATAGTTATCAACAAAAGCTGACAACATTTCATCAGAACCCAGAGCTATAGAAGTAGATCCAAAAACGTTATGACCCTGAATAATTTTTGCAGGAGATCCTTTTAACTCGATACAAGGATAACGATGTAAAGTGCCTTGGAAAATCTTAAACGCTACACCAGTAAAGTGAGTAGGCAGCGACTCATAAGGGTGGCGCAAATCAGCAACCTCATATTTATTATCTAACTCACCGCCCTTGTAATGAACAGACTTTGCCTCAAGACCGATACCACGACGTGAACACTCGATAATATTGACGTACTCAATACATTCGCCTGTCTTAGAAACACGAGTGTTAGTAACAAACTCACGTTTAAAAGGTATCGATATTTTAAGCATATCTATCATAAAACAGACCCTATATGTATACAGTTATCAAATAACATTGATGACAAGCGTATATTGTATACATATTTCATGTCAACAGTTCTATTGTATAGACTAAGCTTTTGTATATGATCGTAATAGACAAAATAAGAAGTAAAAAAACGTCAGTTATAGAACAATTTTTTAAGGGTAAGTTACTGATGAAAAAGGCATTAATTGAGAATGTTAGAATAAAAACAATAGAAGCAGAGGCACTGAAAGAAAGATCTTTTGAACTAACAATGCAAAAAAAAGATTTTGTTAGAGAACCTGACATAGTTCACTTTTTACTAATGCAATTCGCAGAGGGAAAAATAAAAGTAGAACTAGATGAGACAGGAAACCTGAAGCTAAAAGAAAAATTTTAGCCAGTGGAAATTCCGAAATTCGGACAAGAGTACACTATTAAAGATAGTGTACTCTCCACTCAAAACGCTGTTGGCGTTTTGGGTTCCCTCCCGACGAAACGGGCCCCTCCCAAAACGCCAACATCGATGATGTGAAAAGAGAAACTGAATTTAATAGATGGTTAGGAACGTAAGCATCGAGAGATTTTAGAACATCGAAGTATGTCATTTTTTAACATACTGGTATGTCATTGAATAACAAACTCGCTAAAGCTCAAACACTGGCGCGCTATGCTTGCGAATACAGGGGTGGTTCAAGTGCAGGTATTATGCGTAGTTATGTTACGGGTTAACTTCTAACAACGATTTTCCTAACGAGCATCAAAAAGGCCCGACAAGCGGACCTCCTCATTGAGCATGTTACTCACCCACGTTCTTATTCAGTTAAGCAAGCAAACCACTCAACATAACTCTGCTAATAATACGCACTGTTAGCTTTTAGAAAGCCAAACAATACAAACTTCGTTTGTTGC
>NZ_JBFSPI010000138.1:0-6890 GCF_041464685.1 Vibrio sp. 10N.237.312.B06 | reverse complement strand
TCGTTGCGCCTAAGATCTATCAAAAGACCAGAGGATTGAGCGATGCAACAGCGCCACTCTTAGGCCATAGATGAAAGATACAAGCGAAAAGCCTTGCCCGAAGGGTAACGCCCAACTCAAGCCTTCACCACAACGCAGCCCCTTCATTATCTATTCTTGGTAAGCGATTAAGTTAAAAAATATAGCGATAATAGAAATAACCATTGTCGCTATAGCTACCCAAAATGCATTTCTTGCATGTTTATTTGCTTGTTCTGCTTTCAGATTAGATTGATACGTAAGATAGCCAAAATAAGCAGGTGCATTTAAAGACCACCTTCCTTGTTCTGCGTGTTGATATGTTGAGGTATTAATTGTAGTTAATCGTTCTAAACTTGATGGCCCTTGTGGTTCCAAACAAGTAGACCTCAGTATTTCAGCGATTCGATAAATCGAAATACCATTAAGTTCTTTCGATTGAGAGGCTTCAGCAACACTAAAATGCTCTCCCTTCTTGGCGTTGTTAATCACAAATTCAACAACTCTTAACACATCAGGCTTTGTCACACCCCTCCCCCAAATTTAATTTTACTAACAATGAGAACGGATACCGTAGGGTGATGTTCCACTGATTTGATAACACCGCCACAGCTACCATGTTCATTATCCCAATAAATTGTATCGCCTTTACTTACTGGATTAACAAAATACGCATCCGTACCTTCTGATCTAGCAGCACCTTCATTCTCTTGAGTGAGTACTATGAAGTATTTGAATTTTCCAGACATTTTTCCCTCTTAATCGTGTAGTTCGCTATGTTGTGACTCGTTAAAAGCAAGTTCGTAAGCCATTTTCAGCACCTCGTTTCGCTCCATTTTTGAAGTAATATGCCCCTCAAAACCAATGCAAGACTTATCATCAAGACCTTTTTGGTAATAACCATAAATAACGCTCAAATCTTTTATTGAGACCTCAGAATCATCAGGCAAGGCATTAACAAGCTTAACTAAATCGCTTTTAGGTATTTTCACGAATTTCCCCTAGTTAGCTTGTTTGAATTGAACGGCCAGTAAGCCCTTTATACACAACAGCAATAACTTGATAGCCCATTGATTCAAAACGCTTCTTAACGGTCGTGTTGTTAGCGCCAGTTGCTACGGTCTTTTTAGTTGTCATATCTCCAGACCGATTTCTGTACGATACTTCAAATTTTTTTTCTGGTGTCATTGTTGGCATGATTTACCCTTGCAGAGAAGGTTCTGATTGAGGATGGTTAACAGCCTGCGAGCACCATCAAATGATGCGAGTCGAAAGGAAAATCGGCACATAAGACAGCAAGCCTTTACTCGAACTTAATTGAAATCAGTGAAAGGTAACGAGGAGGCACGACGAGGCGCAGCTACGCAGTAGCGCAGGCGTTCAGGATTGCAGCGATATCCTTTTAGATAGGGGCTGTAGAGAGGCACATTCTGGGGCGGCACGCAGTGACTCACCAGGGTGAGGCCACGCTTAGGCCACAGATGAAAGATACAAGCGGAGAGCCTTGCCCGAAGGGTAACGCACAACTCAAGCCTTTATCATGACGCTACGCTTCAAATCAGCCTTAAACCGTTATAATAAAAAAGGCGCCTATCAGCCACAAACCCACAAAGTGACACCATGACAAAGCAATATAATCAAACATCGAGTAAATGGGCGCACTGTGGTACTGAGAGCCGGTTTGACGACCGCTTGCGGTCGAGCCTTTGGCTTAAATTCTTTTAGCGCGAGCGTTGAAGCGATCGAGGACATAACGAGAACAAAAAAAATGCCTCTAGGATAAGAGGCATTTCAGAAAACCTATTTGAACATTAAACGTTGATATGACTACCAACCCAAAACGCGGCACCGGCTACCGTCGCAATCATCGCGAAGGCTGTTGCAATAATGAGGTTTTTAAGGGAACTCACTTCAATACGAACCCCTTGGATATCAGACTTCAGCTCATTACGAACCGCTTCAATTTTATCTGAAAGGTCATGACGAACCGCTTCGATCTTCTGATCGAGTTCTTTCCGCGTATCATTTAACTGCTCTTGAGTGGCAGCATGAGCGGTTAGGTTGATCAGCTCTTCAACGCTTAATGTAACTTTGCTTGATTCAGACATAATAGAAACCTTATTTAGTTGTCTTTAGTTTACTGCATTACGTTACCGAAGTCATTCACGCCAGAATAGGCGTGAATGAGAGACATTTTCCACTAACTAATGGTTATATCCAACCACGCTCCGCAAATGACACCACATCTTCAAAAGACACCACGAAGTGATCGAGTACTCGAATATCAACCAAGGCTAGCGCGTCGGTCAGTCGTCGAGTAATACGTCGATCGGCTTGACTGGGTGTGGTATCACCGCTGGGATGGTTATGATAAAAAATGACCGCGCTTGCATTTGTGGCCAGTGACTCTTTGACCACTTCACGAGGGTAAACGGATGCGGCGTCAATGGTGCCGTTAAACATCTCTTTTGTGCGTAAAACTCGATGCTGACTATCAAGAAATATCACCCCAAACACTTCGCTTTCATTGGAAGCGAGTGAAGTCTGACAAAATGACTTCACCAATTCGGGGTTGTTGCAAAAAAATCAGCCAAGACTCAGAATTCAGTTCTATCTTTCCTGATCTAGTGACTCAATGACCAATCCCGCATTCAAATGGAAACACTTTGCCCCTGAAATCATTCTTTGGTGCCTTCGTTGGTATGGTTCGACCCCAATGAGCTACGCCAACCTCAGAGACATGCTGGCAGAACGAGGGGTTTCGGTTAATCGCTCGACCATTTATCGTTGGTTCATTGAATATGCCCCTGCATTACGCAAGAAGTTACGCCGCCATCAGTTCATCCGAACAGACTCTTCGTGGCAGCTCGATGAAACCTACGTCAAGGTGAAAGGGAAATGGCACTATCTGTATCGAGCTATCAACAAGCAAGGCGAAACACTGGACTTCTATTTCTCCCAAAAACGGAATAAAAACGCGGCTTATCAGGTCTTGAAACGGTGCCTAAGATATTATGATGTAGACACTCAGCCTAAGACCTTGAACACGGACAAGCATTCCTCGTACGCTCATGCTATTTCGCGCCTGAAGAAGGAGGGACGGCTGCGAGCGGATGTCGAGCAACGGCAAGTTAAGCATCTCAATAATGGGATCGAGTCCGATCACGCCCCCATCAAGAAGCTCGTTGTCAGCACAGGCGGTTTTAAAATACGAAAGCGTGCCTGGTCAACCATCGAGGGATTCGAATCATTGCGAATGTTGAACAAAGGCCAGTTTGATTTCTGGTTACGTCATGATGAACGTAAAACGCTTGTTCGGGAGAGATCCGCCTTCATGAATCGTCTGTTCAATGTTGAGGTGATTTACCAGTAATCGTTAAGCCCATGACTGGGTAGATCTGCATTATCTGATTAGTTGCAACAAGCCCACCAAAGAAACACCGCAAAAATTTATTGGCACATATTTCCCAAAGGGGTAAGTGTTTTCAGATAAGTAGATTATTGAGTCAATGCGACGGCCAAGGTAATTGTCGCTCAATACCAACACTAAGAACTTGCGAGTGAATTCAATAATGCAACCTCAATCATTAATTTTTTTCACCTCAAAAAAAGATAATTCTGACTGTAATTTTTCAGCTAAAGCACCAACTTCTTGATTGGAATTTGTACTTTCTTCTATTCCTTTTATATTCTGTTGAACCAGCGAATTAATATCTTCGAGTTGCTTTGAAATATCTTGAGTAACGGCACTTTGCTCTTCGGAAGCCGTTGCTACGACAGCATTTACTTCAGAAATACCCGTAACTTTCTCTGATATTATCGCGAATGATTCCGTCAACTCATTCGTAGCCTCTTTGGTTAGATTCATTAATTCAACGTTTCTACTCATGGAATCATCAGCTTGCTTAGACTTCTCTTGAAGTTGGGTGATAATGGTTTGAATATCAACTGTTGATTGTTGTGTTTTGGCAGCCAATGCTCTGACTTCATCAGCCACAACAGCAAACCCTCTCCCTTGTTCTCCTGCACGAGCCGCTTCAATTGCAGCATTTAAGGCCAATAGATTGGTTTGCTCTGAGATACTGTTGATAACATCAACTACAGAACTAATGGTCTCCGAATGTTCTCGAAGATGATTAACTAAATTTTTTGCTTCTAAAATAGAATTACTTATTTTTTCTGTTGTTTGTGTTGAATTCATGAGGATGGATTGACTGGATTCAATCACGCTATTTGCTTCCATAGCGGCTTCCTCTGCTTTCATTGCATTTGTAGCAACATCATTTGCTGTGGACGCCATTTCAGTGGATGCTGTTGCCACTTGTTCAACAGATGAAAGTTCACTTAATGAATTTTTTCGATTCTGATCAACAAGAACCAACGAATGGTCTTGTTTAACTTTAATTGTACTCATTACGTTTTGGCTTTCTAGTACGACACCTGATAGCCGTTCAGATAAAATTGTTACAGACTCAGAGATACTATCAAGCTCATTTCTGCTCAATGGCAACGTTTTGTTGTGAACTTTACCTTCCGAAAGCGCCTTTAACCATTCAACAATCATGGGTAAATTTCTAACTTCTCTTTTAGCAAACCAGAATGAAAGGATAGACACGAGCAATGAAGTGAGTAAAACAATAGTCCAGCCCCACAACGTAGACTTTCTCAACTCAGAATTTGATAATGTGAACTCTTGCTTAGAAACATCAAGTTGTAGATCAATTAACAATCCTAAATCCTCTCCCATAGCATCAACTAGCTTATATAATGTTTCTATCATCATATAGTCATCAACGGCGTTGCTTTTATGTTGTTTCAGCAAAAGTGGAACCTGAGATTCAACCGTTGAAATTTGTTTCTCTAACCTTTGGGCCAATTTTGCTTCTTTGTCCGTTAATGCAGTTTTTAGATATTCTTGCCAAATTGATTTTGCTTCATTAATGGATTCTGATGCACCTGTGTAAAATTGGTCCTTAGTAATTAACCCTACGTGTTGTTTATTGGCGGCATCAATCAAGTTAACGGCGTACAAGTCTGAGATTTTTTTCAAGTTTGATAATGGAATAACACGGTCTAAGTATACCGATTGGAATCGTTCCATGATTATTTGAGAAACGTTACCATTTAACGCATGAACAGCAAAAAGAGAAAGAGAAAATAACATCGGAATTAAGAGTAGCTTCGTTGAGATTTTATTCATAAGTCACCGTAAAGAGTGCAATAGATTTATTATAAAGCAAGATTCGAACCACAGAAAAAAGCGCTAACAAACATGCATCATGATAGATTTGTTATGTTGTTGATTCTTAAATTGCATTGCAAAAAGCAACACAATCCGAATATGCATATAAACCTTATTGGATTTAAACAACATGCACAGTGCAATTGTCGATAGACAATAAAGGAATAAGTTTTCCGTAAGGGCGTGACCGTAAGCGGTCGGGTTTTTCGTCGTTCCTCTTTCTATCGCTAACTTGAAGCCCCTAACTACTCATTGTTTGTGATGCGTTTTCACCTCGATTTCGTCGCGTGTTCCCAAAAATGATCAGTTTTCTATTCGTTTGTCACAAAAAGGATGGGACGTGACAAATAGGGGTTGTTGCAAAAAAATCAGCCAAGACTCAGAATTCAGTTCTGTCTTTTCTAATCTAGTGACTCAATGGCCAATCCCGCATTCAAATGGAAACACTTTGCCCCTGAAATCATTCTTTGGTGCCTTCGTTGGTATGGTTCGACAATTTATCGTTAGTTCATTAAATATGCCCCTTCATTACACAAGAAATCACGTCGTCTTATTTAACGTAACGGCACTTAATCAATACCCAAAAATCAAACCTCCAGCTAGCGTAAGTTTACTGCTCGCGCTGGCTCTTCAATCAGGTGAGCGAATAGGATGAAGTTGGTAATGATAATTTCTTAATTCTTCGCTGACTTGATACTGCTCGAATTTGAAGTAACGTTGCTCTGTTAAGCAGTGAGTAAACTTGCCCAATTCATTGGTATGTATGAACAACGAGATTGATGCAACTTGGCGATTATCATCATCGAAGCAATAATCAATGTGCGCTCTATCGAGATAAACAACGTCTCTATCCTGAGTCGGCGTCTCTTCAACAAGTTTTGTCTTTTCTGGTTACGTCATGATGAGCGTAAAACGCTTATTCGGGAGAGATCCGCCTTCATGAATCGTCTCTTCAATGTTGAGGTGATTTACCAGTAATGGTTACGCCCATGACTGAGTAGATCTGCATTCTCTGATTAATTGCAACAGCCCCATGACTTAATTCCTTGAGTTTTTAATTAACCGAAAACACTTAACCCTTTGTCGGATATACGCCAATAGATTTTGGCCGTGTTTCTTTGGTAGCTATCACCAATAACGACTTGGCCATCTTTATCTAACACTCGTCGCTCAATAAAACCCGCATCGAGTAGGAAATAGAGCACCTTATGAGAGTTACTAAGACTCGGCACATCGAGTAGTTGCTCTTTCAGTGAATTAGCCTCATAGAAAAAGGTTTCATCATCTGATTTCAATCGTTCGACCTTGCCATTATCCAAGTTGTGATAACAAAGATTCATGATCGTTAAAAGCTGAAAGCACAACGATTGTCTAGGCAATTGAGAAAGCTCATGTAAGTGCTTAATTCTTTGTTCATATGAAAAACTCATGACGGATTCTCTTGTTTTTGTTTTTTGATGTCATTCACTGCATTAACGCAAACCTTAAGCCACTGAAAACCTAATTCACCTTCTAGGTTAGCAGGGGCGTTGTTGCATCGCTCGTATTTCGGAGCAGCACAATAATCACGAGGCCTCTACTGATATAATGCAGTTTTCGCCTCGAGGCTTACTTATCCATGCCAAACAAG
>NZ_JBFSPI010000137.1:0-7084 GCF_041464685.1 Vibrio sp. 10N.237.312.B06 | reverse complement strand
CTCTTTACCATGCTGTTCAAAAAACACTCACGAAAGATCAACACGCCCTAGTTACTTACGTACACTAAGGATATTACGTTCGATTAAGTATAGACGCCGGAATTTAGGCACAAAAAAACCCACTACAAAGAGTGGGTTATGAGGGCGTGTTGACCTTTCGAGCTGGTTTTTGCAGCGAGTTGCTGGGTATTTATACAAGACAGAGGCGTCGATGTGTAGCTAGCCTACATGAGAAGCCGATAACGCAGTAGAAATGACCAGCAAACGCTGCCCGAAGGGTTCGGCTAAAAGCGCTTTACTCTTTGTTGAGGGAGATTTGCTTAGAGTGACTAGGCTACTTCCCCCTCGCCGCGATTAAAACGCTTTTATCTCGAACAAAATTTAACCTCGAAAGGTCAACACGCCCTAACATTGTTACAAGTAAATTCTTTAGGTTAGATTACTTCTTACCTTGAGTTTGCTTGTCTTCTTCTGTTAGTTCACGAATACGACGGCTGATGTCGCGACGAGCTTTAGAGATCTCTGCACTCTTGATGATGTGATCATCAACGCGGTCTTCGTAGTCAGCTTTCATGTTTTTGATAATGCCTAGGATCTCGTCGTGAGTCATCTCTGGCTTGATGTAATCAAGTAGGTTATCAAGAAGGTCGACACGCTTGCGGTTGTCACGAACTTTCTTTTCGTTGTCTAAAAGTTCACGCTTAAGTTTGTTCTTACGTCGTGCTTGGTTAACAATTTCAAATACGCTGCTCATAGATTCCTTTTCCTAATCGTCAAATACGTTGTCTGGTTCTGATTAAAGCACATCAATTGATGATGTAACAGTATTTAGATCAAAGCAAAAGTAAGGTTGTTTAATTATTCGTCACTCTCTCTAACGTACGATTGTTTTTATCTTACCGTTCAAGTTAGTATCCCATTTAGATACTGCATTGATACGACATGTGAAATGAATCAACAACAATTGGAAACAGAAGATTTGGGCGACGATGTCGTTGAATCTTCGGCAGAACAAAATAAGCTTCGTGATGCGTATGTACAAGAGCGCACTAATTTGGAAGTCGTGGAAATAGAGCTAAATCGTTCTAAGATCATAATGATTGATGAACAAGGCAGAAAGAAACGAGTACCGATTTTGTCTGAGCATTAGCCATAACTGGCTGCATTGTTAAATGTTGAGATGGAATTATCAAAATAATAAAAAGGAAAAACGATGAACACAGTACTTTCCCCAATTGAAGCGAGAATTATCGGTTGTTTGATCGAGAAAGAAGTGACTACTCCAGATCATTACCCACTGACACTAAATAGTTTAACAACGGCTTGTAATCAAAAGAGTAACCGTGAACCTGTGCTCTCTCTGTCTGAGTCAGACGTTTTAGATGCGGTTGATGGTTTGATCGGACGTCGTATGGTGAGCGATGAAAGCAGCTTCAACAGCCGAGTTAATAAGTATCAGCACCGTTTCTGCAACACTGAATTTGGTGATCTGCAATTTAAAGAGCAAGAGCGTGCAATCATCTGCTGCATGCTGCTTCGTGGGGCCCAAACCCCGGGTGAGCTTCGTACTCGAACTGGTCGTCTTGCAAACTTTAGCGATGTGAAAGAGGTTGAATCAATACTCGAAAAACTCGCGGCAAGAGAAGCGGGTGCGTTAGTCGTGAAGTTACCACGAGAAGCGGGTAAACGAGAATCACGCTACCAACACTTACTGAGCGGCGAAGTAGACATTGAAGCGTTTGCGACGGCATCAGTAAGCGCTGTTTCATCATCTGCATCCAGTGAAAAGTTTGAAGAACTTGAATCAGAAGTCGCGAGCCTACGTGAAGAAGTGGCAGAGCTTAAGGCTCTGGTTGAATCACTGCTTTAAATGTCGGAATCTGACAAAAATGCGGATTGGGTCGTGTATTTGATCCGCAATCGACACAATGCTCTTTATTGTGGAGTGACGAATAACTTAGAACGTCGATTCGAACAACATCAAACGGGCAAAGGTGCAAAAGCCTTAAAAGGTAAAGGCCCACTTAAGTTGGTTTGGAGTATTGGTGTTGGGTCAAAAAGTGAGGCGTTAAAAACCGAATACGCGATCAAACAATTACCCAAATCTCGTAAGGAAAAATTAGTATCACTCAAACTAATCATTGAGTGGCAACAAGACAAAATTCAGTATATTCCAGTATCGTAACTCATCGTTAGAATTCTAATTCTCGGCCGAATGTTAGTCGCGTGAATTGTTGCAAGGAGATCTTTTAGGTTATTGATTAAATAGTGGTATTTTTGTTTTTAATTGAGTTGTTTTTATCTTAGGACTCATTAATCTTAATCTCTGTTCCAAATTTACACACTGCACATTTAGAATGACATACCAATTAGTATTAGACGCTATCATTTATCCTCGTTGTCCTACATAATATCTTTCAGCCATACAAAGAGATGGTGTCATGCTAGGTTAAAAAATGAGCCAAAGTAGCTCATATAAAACGAGAAAAATATGAAACGTTTACTTATATTATTGGGAGTTGCCGTGTTTTCTGCGTCTGCTCTCTCCCACGGTACCCACGTGCTGAATGGCTATTGGGAATATCAGGATTACCTCACCAAATTTCCAGAGCAAAAAGCATTGACCGATAAAATGGTTGAAGCTGTGCAAAATCCCCCTATGCCATTGAGGCAAGTTCAGGATGAACCTATCACCATTTCAGTTGTGTACCCGGGGCAACAGATCTCTGATTATTGGGTTCGTAATATCCAAGCCTTTGAGAAACGCCTAGATAAATTGAGAATTAATTATCAAATAAATCAGGTTTTTACTCGTGATAATGCTAACCCCTCTCAGCAGAGTATCTCTTTGCAAGAAGCGATTGAAAATAAAACGGATTATTTGATTTTTACGTTAGAGACGACGCGACACCGTAAGTTTATTGAACATGTGTTGAGCTCAACGGACACCAAGTTGATTTTGCAAAATATTACCACACCAGTACGTGCATGGGCCGATAGGCAGCCATTCATGTACGTGGGTTTCGACCATATGACGGGTAGTTTAAAGCTAGCGGATTACTTCAAACAAGTGAGTGAACCGGACAGCAAGTATTCTGTGTTATATCGTTCTGAAGGTTATATCAGTGATGCTCGTGGAGATACCTTTATCCATGATGTGAATTCTGATACTAACTTTGCTCTTAAGTCGTCCTTTTACACTAAGTCAAATAAAGAGAGCGGTTACCAAGCAGCTAAAATCAGCCTTGCTAACGATAAGGATCTAAACTTTATTTATGCATGTGCAACTGATATTGCTCTGGGCGCAGCAGAAGCTATTCGAGAATCTGGTCGAGATGTATTAGTGAATGGCTGGGGAGGCGGCTCTGCAGAATTGGAAGCTATAGCAAGGGGTGACTTAGATGTTACGGTCATGCGCATGAATGATGATACGGGTATTGCGATGGCAGAGGCGATTAAATGGGATCTTACAGGGTTGGAAGTTCCTACCGTTTATTCAGGTGAGTTTGAAATTGTGACTAAAGAGGATTCTCCAGATCGTATTTTAGAACTTAAGCAGCGAGCATTTAGGTACTCAGACCAATAATGAAAAAAAGCTACGCCATTACACCAAAGAACACTTTAGCCAAATTAATTACGCGTATCATTATTTTAGTGATAGGCGTGATGGCACTTGGCGTGCTTATTCATAACTACGAAACAAGCAGTAGGATCGTTAAGCAAGAGACGAATCGAACGGTTAAACAAACTTCTAGCTTGATCCAAAATATGTTCGATTATCGCTTATCAGTGCTGCAAATCCATCAAGACAGTAGCTCACACAGTGAAACTTTAAGGGAGTATTTTGATACCAACAATGAAGAGGCTCTGAGCTACTTTTTTTATGGTGTTGACCAACGCGAGCCGGAACATGCTCCCGACTTACGCTTTGTTTCTACTTATAACGGTTTGGCTTGGGAAGATGGCAATGGTCAGTTCTATGGTTTGGATACGTCCAATTTAAAACATATTTCTGATGAGGTCGCTTTTAGCAGTAACTGGCACTTCATTCAGCTGGCTACGGATATCGGCAAGCGTCATTTGTTGGCTCGTCGAACCCCTATTGTTGATAACAAAACCGGTGAAGTTCTAGGGCAGCTTTATGTCGCTATTGTGCTCGACAACAATTTTTCATTGGCTGAATCTATCCAGCAAGGCAGCAATTGCGAAAATATCGTTATTGAAGCGCATGGTACTCCGGTGACATCGACATTCAGTGGCGATGAAAGCTATACGATAAAAGACGTCCTCAGCTATGAAATGTACGAGCAGCTACCTCGTCATTTCGTCACTATTGCAACCATTAAGATCAATGCTGTTGAAACCCCCCTAACCATTCGCGCGATCCAGAAAAACACTAACCTCATTGCACTCGAAGATAATTATGAACGTACCATCATTGTTATGATTGTGGTGATCATCATCATGTCTTTCCTTGCGCGATCTTGGATTCAAAGAAGAGTCGCGGCAGAACTTGATAAGTTAATGGAATTCACTCGTTCTGCAAGTGGTAATGAAGAGTTCAGCAAGTTTGATGGTTCAAATATTTTCGAATTTCACCACATTGGCTGCACGTTGGAAGATACTTTTGAGCGCTTATCTGAGCAACACCAAAAATTTCAAGATCTGTTTAATTTTGCGCATTCTCCAATTTTGGTTTGGTCCGAAAAAGGTGACTTAATTCAGATGAACCCAGCGGCTCGTATGGCGCTATTTGATGAAGATGATAACTATGGTGCAATGGCTCGAGAGTTTGAGCTCCGTATGTTGCCGAATATCCAGATGGTGGTTCAAGGCTCTAAACTAACGGGCATTAACGTGCCAATCGGCGAGAAGGTTTTTCGCTGGAACATGTCTGCAATCCGAGTTGAACACGGCATTACCGGTGTGGTGGTGCAAGGTCAAGATATTACTAAACTTATAGAAGCAGAAAGACAGGCAGATCGAGCGCGTGAAGAGGCAGAGCATCTTGCCAGTGTGCGTGCAGACTTCCTCGCTAAAATGAGTCACGAAATTCGTACGCCACTGAATGGTATTCTCGGTGTCTCTCAGTTGCTTAAACGTTCAATACACAGTGAAGATAACCGTGATCAGGTTGATGTACTTTGCCATAGTGCAGAACATCTACTGGCGGTACTAAACGATATTTTGGACTTCTCTAAGATAGAGCAGGGACAATTTAATATTCAGAAGAAAGATTTCCTCTTAGGAGAGTTAGTTAACACCTTAGATAGCATCTATCGCCCACTTTGTGAGGATAAATCCGTCGAGTTCACCATTGTGAATCACTTGGTTGATGACATCAAAATACACACCGACCAGGTTCGCTTGAACCAGATCATGTTTAATTTACTGAGCAATGCCCTTAAGTTCACTCATCAAGGCAGTATTTCCGTCAGTTTTGAAATCGAAAGTATCTTGAATACTGATTACGCTAGCTTGATTGTTCGAGTAAAAGACAGTGGCATCGGTATTGATGAGAGTAAGATCGATGCTATTTTTGAACCTTTTGTTCAAGCAGAAGAAACGACGACTCGGGAGTATGGTGGTACAGGACTTGGACTTACGATTGTAAAGAACCTTGTCGATATGCTGGAGGGAGACATTCAAGTCCGAAGCGTTAAAGATCAGGGGTCTGAGTTCATTATAGAAATCCCAGTGGAGTTACACTCCAAGCCTCTGTTAGTCGACGTTAAGAAACAAGCCCACATGGAGCCTGAGGCGCTGTTTAATCGTTCGTTGAAAGTGCTGCTAGTGGAAGATAATCACACCAACGCCTTTATCGCGCAGGCATTTTGCAAAAAGTATGGGATGGTGGTTACTTGGGCAAAAGGTGGCTTGGAAGCGATAGAGCTAGCAAAAAGCACGGTTTACGATCTTATCTTAATGGATAATCAACTCCCTAATCTTGGTGGGATTGAAACCACAGAGCAACTAAGAGAGCAAATTGGCGTAACAGCTCCGATTTATGCGTGTACTGCCGATGCTCAAGAGTCAACAAGAGATAGATTCATGGCTGCTGGAGCAAATTACGTGATCGTAAAACCGATAAAAGAAGCGTCGTTGCACAAAGCTTTTGTTCATTTCAAACAATTGTACTGGGATGATACTCAGCATTAAGCTGAAGATTAAATGGTGCTCTTTAACTGGTTGTAAATGGTGTCATCTAATTGATAAAAGTGAATAAGTTTTACGGGTTTCGAGCTGAGTAAGAGCTCTTTTTGTATCTGTATTCCTGTTAGCGTGTATTTAGATAGAGCCAGTGACAAAAGCTTGTTCCAACAGAAGCGTTTTCAACTCATCACTCATATCTAGCTGTTGAGGAAACTGAATACCTAATAGCCAGCCTTGTTTTTGCCTTTTCTTACTCACCACTGTGTAAACCAGATTGTCATCCAAATATTCATTTACATTGGAATTTACTTTTATCTTCCAACCCACATCGATATCTGACTGTTGAGTAAGATAGATACCGCAGCCTGAAGCTGAAAAATCAACCAGAGTGGCGTCTAGTGATAGAGTATCAACAGTGACTTCACAGCTGAGACGCATCTTATACCTTTCATGTTCACGGATAGGTTTGTTCGCAAAGCTTGAGGGAGGGCGAAGGAAGATAAGGTGTGCTGGCGAGGTGATGTGGGCCAGTACAGTCGTCTTAAACGCGACAATGTGTCCAAGTTCAGTATCGGTAATAGCACGAACAATAATATCAACGTTGATGAGCTTTCTTAGCGTTAGTGCTTCGGTCGCTTTTTTTGAAAGTTCAAGTATAAGGTACTGATCTTCTTTGTGTCCGATATAAAGTGTGCTGATCTGGATTGAGTCATCTAGGCCAAACTCCAATACACCCACTGTTTTTGTACCTGGTTTAAGGTATCTGAACAGTTCTAACCTTCTGTCTTTATGCATATTCGTTACTAAACAATATTGACCGTTTGATAAAATAATATAACGCTCTGATAAAACTATGTCATTAGTTTCATTGAAGTAATTAGGGCGTGTTGATCTTTCGTGAGTGTTTTTTGAACAGCATGGTAAAGAGTTA
>NZ_JBFSPI010000136.1:0-7331 GCF_041464685.1 Vibrio sp. 10N.237.312.B06 | reverse complement strand
TCTGTAGGATCGTTCAACTGATCAGGAAAATGCTTAAATGATCAGTGTTAGCTCTCTAGCCGCTTTTTTTGTGCCCTACTCTTCATTCTCTTTTTTTGCATCACAGCTTAGTTTCAAAAATTGACACAGGTCAAACATTGTTCGATGTAACCTTCTACACTGAAATTAAAGAACTTTATCGCGTGATATCAAACATTTAATTAGCAACGAACAATTGAGACTTTGGGGGCTGATATGAACAGTACATTTATCGTAAACTTTATCGGACAAGCATCACCAGCAACAATCAAGCAACTTGCTGCGGTTACTCACGAAAACGACGGAAAATGGCTCATCAGTAAAGTTAACTTTATTGAAGATCAAGTTGCAGGTGTATTAAAGATTCAACTTCCAGCCATCAACGAATCAATTGTTAAGGATGCTTTCAGTGCCAATGCTGACTTGATCGTGCAGTTTGTTGATTCAGACCACACTCACAACGCACAAGACACAATACATCACTTACGACTCGACTCTAACGACCGAGCTGGCATCGTCAACGAAGTGACACATGTACTAGACAGACAAGGAATTAGCATTCTAGATATGGATTGTCACCGAGTCTTTATCGCGGGTGGCGGTGGTGTTAGCTCAAGTCTATTTACTTCCAAGATCGCTGTGAAGTTGCCAATTGAAGTCTTGATTGATGATGTCGTGAATGAATTAGAAACGCTCAGTGAAGATACTCGAGTGATGATTGAGAGCTAACGGATAGCATTTCACTTCTATCCTTACTCTTTTCTCTGGTAACAGTTATCTATAAAAAAAAAGAGCAGCTCACCGGCTGCTCTTTTTATTGTTCTAAAACTATGACTTAGTTACTTAACCGACCATTGTGATAATGATCGTTTGAAGTCTTCATAGCCAAATTCATTTAGCTTCTGAACTTCGCCATTGCTGCGATCGCAATAGATCGATGGCATTTTTAGGCCATTGAACCAGTTCAGTTTCACCATGGTGTAACCTGCACTGTCTAGCAGGTGCAGCTTTTGACCAATCTTAAGTGGCTCGTCAAAGCTAGCTTCGCAGAACTGATCGCCAGCAAGACATGAGCATGAACCAATCACATAGCCATGGCTACCATTTTCAGAGGCTTCTAATACCGATGCTGGCTCATTGTAGATAAGCGTATCAAGGCGGTGAGCTTCGGTTGCTGAATCGACAATCGCTGTTTTCTTCACGTTCTCTACGATATCAACCACAGTCACAACCAAATCAGTTGTTTTAGTGATAATAGCTTCACCCGGTTCAAGGTACATCTGCACGCCGTGCTTTTCAGAGAAAGCTTTTAGCGCAAGACCAAGCTTTTCAATGTCATAGCCCGGCCATGTGAAGAACACACCACCGCCCATGCTCACCCAATCTAGCTTATCTAGGTGTTCACCAAGTTGTTCTGAAATTGAATCAAGCAGGCCGATAAATGCATCAACGTCTTTGTTCTCGCAGTTCATGTGGAACATCACACCATTAATCTCATCAAAGATTTCAGGTTTGATGTGGTCAGCTTGCACGCCCAAACGCGAGAATTGACGCGCAGGGTTTGCCAAGTCTTGTCCTGCATAGCTCACGCCCGGATTTAAACGTAAACCAAATGAAGCTCTATCTTCAACAATATGACGGTAAGCAGCAAGTTGACTTTGAGAGTTGAAGATCATCTTGTCGCAGATATCCGCAACTTCTCTCACGTCATCTTCGCTGTAACCCACACTGTAAGCGTGCGTTTCACCACCAAAGGTTTCGTGGCCAAGCTTGACTTCGTATGGGCCAGAGCTTGTCGTGCCATCGAGGTAAGGTTTGATGATGTCAAACACACCCCATGTCGAAAAACACTTCAGTGCCAATACCAATTTCACACCTGAAATCTCTTTCAGTTGCTTGGCTTTCTCTAGATTCGCAATCAACTTGTCTTCGTTGATCATGAAATATGGGGTTTTTAGTTCTTCTTTCTTAAACGTCATTTTTGTAAACACTCAAGCAGCATCTATAGATGGAAAGGTAAATTAACAATTTTGGTGTGATTTATTTTGATTTTGTCCTGTCCGAGCGCAGTGAGTTACAACATCAAAATAAATGATACCAAAGCTTCAAGGCTATCATCATCGAAAAGGGAACAATCCATGTCCCCTTTAATTAGCAATCAAAACAAGAAATCAGTTCTTATTTTTTCAGCTCTTGAATCACAGGAAGACCTTGGCCTGCATCAAGTTCTTGAACATGCCAATCTAGACCGATTTCCGGCATGGTTGCTAGGAACGGGTCTGGGTTTAGCTGTTCCATGTTGAACACGCCTTTATCAGCCCATTCGCCACGGAAGAACTGAAGTGCAGCCGTAATCGCAGGTACACCCGTAGTGTAAGAGATTGCTTGGTGTTCTACGTCTTCGTAAGCCACTTCGTGGTCTGCGTTATTGTAGATGAATACGCTGCGCTCTTTGCCGTCTTTCTTACCTTGAACCCAAGTACCGATACACGTTAAACCTGTGTAACCCGGAGCCAAAGAAGTTGGGTCTGGCAGTAGTGCTTTAAGAACATGCAGAGGCTGAACCACAGTACCATCGTGCAGTGTTAGCGGATCTGGGCTAAGAAGACCGATATCACGCATGCAGTTGAAGTAATTCAGGTATGCATCACCAAAGCCCATCCAAAATTCGATGCGCTTAGCTGGGATGAACTCTTTCATTGAACGAACTTCATCGTGCGCCATTGAGTAAACTTTGTGAGAACCACAGTTTGGGAATTCAAACTCAAGCATACGAGAGTGACAAGGTACTTGTTTCCACTCTTCATTTTCCCAGTAGAAAGAATCGCCTTGAATCTCAAGCATGTTGGTTTCTGGGTCAAAGTTCGTCGCAAACTTCTTACCGTGGTCGCCAGCATTCACGTCCATTACGTCAATTGAGTCAATCTCATCGAACAAGTGCTTAACCGCGTATGCTGCAAAGATTGATACCACACCTGGATCGAAACCCGCGCCAAGAATACCTGTGATGCCCGCTTCAGCGAACTTCTCACGGTAACCCCATTGCCAATCGTAAGCTTGTGGTACTTGTTGGCCTTCAGAACATAAATCAACCGCAACCGATGTATCTAAGTAAGATACTTTCGATTGGTAACATGCTTCCATGATCGCCATGTTAACCCAAGGAGGACCAGCGTTGATCACTAGATCAGGCTGAACTTCTTTAATCAAAGCAACAAGTGCATCAACATCGTCAGCGTCTACTGAACGAGCTTCTAGTTTCTTAGTAGAATCTTTAAGGTTGTTTTTGCCCTTGATAGATTCGATGATTTTTTCACACTTCGCGATTGTGCGAGAAGCGATTGTGATATCACCCAGTACTTCGTTATTTTGTGCTGCTTTGTGTGCAACAACCCAGCCAACGCCGCCTGCACCAATTTGTAGAATAGCCATAGTTTTAATTACCCTTGTTGTTCTGCTAGCTCAATAGCTAAAGTTTGAATTTTGTTAATTAAAGATTTGAAATCTGATGTCGTTAAGCACGGATTCAAGATGGTGAATTTCAACGCGCTTTTACCATCAACGACCGTTTCGCCAAGTACTGCAACGCCACGAGTCAGCGCCTCCAGTCTTAACGTCTGATTCAGTTTGTCTAAATCAAGAACGCCGTTTGCTGATAGCTCGTTGTTCGGTACCGCACGGAACAGCACAGTCGACAGTGACGACTCAGCAAGCAACTCGAAATCGTCATGCTTCTGAATCAGATCGGCAACTTCAAGCGTCTGCTCTAGAAGATGATCGTACATATCACCCAGTTGCTTTGGTCCAACGCTTTGCATCGTCATGAAGACTTTCAGTGCATCGAAACGCTTGGTGGTAGCGATAGACTTCTCGACTAGATTTGGCAGCTCATCGTGCTCGCGATTCAAGTAGTCAGCGTGATGCAATAGGTACTTAAAGTTTGCTTTGTCTTTCAGAAGCACAGCACCACAACTGATGGTTTGGAAGAACAACTTGTGGAAGTCGACACTCACTGAGTCCGCTTTTTCGATGCCTTTCAGGCGAGCTTTATGGCTACTTAAGATAAGCGCGCCACCGTAAGCACTGTCAACATGGAACCAAAGGCCTTGTTGATTGGCGATGTCAGCAATCGCTTCAAGATCATCAATAGCACCGTGGTCGGTCGTACCCGCAGTACCAACAACAGCAAAAGGAATCAACCCTTGAGCTATAAGCGCTTTCACTTCTGCGTCTAGCAAGTCAGCTTTGATCGTGCCGTTTGCATTGGTATCAACACAGCACACCGCAGCTTCACCCAACCCGAGTAGCGAGGCAGACTTTTGAACCGTGAAATGAGATTTCTTTGAACATAAGATACGCAGTTTGCTCGCGTATTCTGGCAAGCCAAGCTTTTGGATAGAATGACCATTGTGCTTATCCGCAACCCAGTCTCTCGCAAGCAATAAACCCATTAAGTTACTTTGCGTGCCGCCGCTCGTGAAAACACCGTCAGCTTGTACGCCAAGTTGGTATTTGTCACACATCCAATCCACTACGCGCTGCTCAACATAAGTCGCTGCAGATGCTTGGTCCCATGAATCCATTGATTGATTCAACGCCGCGATAATTGATTCCGCAGCAACAGAAGCCATAAGAGGTGGAGTGTGGAGATGTGCAATACAGTCTGGGTGTTGCACGAAGATGGAGTTTGCTGCGACAAGGTCTGCAGTGCTACCTACAACATCAACCAAAGCGTGTTGATTGTTATCGAGATCAACAGCATTGATAGCTGCTTCTAGCACTTTTGGATCTAAACCCGAATAAGGGGTTTCAACTTGTTCAAAAACGGCTTTCATCGCTTGAGTGGTTTGGTTCATCACGCTAGCAAATTCGTCGCTACCGCCTACACCTGTCTGGATGAAATGCTTATTCCATTCTTGGTTAGTTTGTTCGCTTGAAGCTGGGTCTTGTTGTAAACCACCACCCGCTGCGATGATCGCTTCTTCCATTACGCGGAGTGCAAAGTCGATCTGCTCAAAAGAGATAATCATTGGCGGAAGGAAGCGAATGACCGAACCATCACGACCACCCTTTTCAACCATCAAGCCGCGCTCTAGTGCTGCTCGTTGAATCGCTAGGGTTAGTTCGCCGTCTGATTGTGGTTCGCCAAATTTGTTGAGCTCACCGTTTGGTTGCTTGATCTCAGCGCCAAGCATCAGGCCTTTACCACGAACTTCAGCAATACAGTTCACACGCGATTGAATCTTCTCAAGCCCATGACGTAGATATTGGCCTGCGATGTTCGCGTGCTCAACCAAACCATCACGTTCGATGATCTCTAACGCCTTAGCGCCAGATACCATTGCCAACTGGTTACCACGGAATGTACCGGTGTGCTCACCCGCTTTCCAAGTATCGATGCTCTTGTCGAATACAAGCAGCGACATAGGCAGTCCGCCACCAATCGCTTTAGACAAGCACAAGATATCAGGATTAACACCTGACTCTTCAAACGCAAAGCGATGGCCGGTTTTACCCACACCACACTGAATTTCATCAAAGATCAGTAGGATACCGTGTTCATCACAGATGCGACGTAGGCCTTGTAGCCAAGACGCCGGAGCTGGAATCACACCACCCTCACCTTGTACAGGCTCGACGATCATCGCGGCAGGTTTCATGATGCCAGATTCGTCGTCATTCAACATACGCTCGATGTAACGAATGCTCGCGTTAGCACCCGCTTCACCACCAATGCCAAACGGGCAACGAAGGTTATATGGGAAAGGCATGAAATGTACGTCAGACATTAAGCCACTACGACGTTCTTTAGTGCCAAGGTTACCCATCATGCCCATAGTGCCGTTAGTCATGCCGTGGTAAGCACCACGAAAAGCAAACATGGTGTTGCGACCTGTAGTTTGCTTGGCGAGCTTGATCGCGGCTTCCACAGCATCAGCGCCAGACGGGCCACAGAATTGAAGAACCGAGTTCGTCGAAAAGTCTTGAGGGAGAAAAGCTTTAACTCGCTTGATAAACGTCTCTTTTGCTTGAGTCGTAATATCAAGTGTCTGATATGGCAAACCAGAATCGAGTTGGTCTTTAAGTGCTTGGTTAATCTCAGGGTGGTTGTAGCCCAGAGAAAGTGTACCTGCACCTGCTAAGCAATCGAGAAATAGTTGGCCACGAGTATCTTCAACTAAAACACCACATGCTCTTTTAATAGCAATCGGTAGGCGTCTTGGGTATGAACGAACATCCGATTCATGCTGCTCTTGCTCAAGCAAAATAGCGTCGGGTGTTAGGTCGTAAGTTCCCTCTACGATAGGAACCATAGTTGAAAATGAATTTGCGATAGTATTAATATCGACTTCAAAGGCGGTAGTCATAAAAGTCCCCTTGAATGTGTTCATACTCACCTCCATCAGACGCAATTGCACACCGTCCCTCTATTGATTTAGAGAGAGTTCATAGTGAAACACGCGTATTGTCTAGAAATGAGATATAGCTGTACGCTCGCATAAGTCAAATGACGAATACGAAATTAGGCCGTCTTAGGACAGCAAAAATTAGTTAGCGTGAGCTCAAGGTTCAGTAATGCTACTGTTTTGAAGAATTGGACATTTGTGCAGTATCGGACAGCTATGAAGAACTGGCCCTTTTGGAAATGCAGAGCTGATTAGCAATGTTGTTATTAGTGTGTTCAATGTTGGGTTTCCCATTAGCATGGCGAATTGCGCCATAAGTATCCCGTCTATCAGCTAAAGGCTAGCTGATACCTACCCTACGTAATGTCCCAATCAGCAAGAATGGTCACTACGCGTATCCCCCAGAAGCAATCGTTGCTCTTCTTGAACATTGTTCATTCCGAGATTGCGCGGGAAAATAACATAAAGTGAAATGAACGATCAATAGTTTTTAATAATCGCTTGATAAATAGGAGCGGCAACTGACAAATTGCTGAAAATATCGTCAAGTTAATCTTTAGGTAAGGAGATCCCCGGTTCATTCGTTCCTCACGCCCGAGGATGACTACGCGGGTATACAAACGTTGCTAGTGAGGGCTTTGAGGCTGTGGCGCCTTTCCGTCATTCCCTAGCACGAAGAACGAGTTCATAGGGAATCTCGCTTTTAAAAGCTAAGTAATGTAAACGAACTTGATAGCAACATTTTGAGATAGAAAAGGAAGTTTGGGTGTGTTCAAACAGAAAGAGGAATAACGCATAAAAATCAGAACAGCAGAAACCAAAAAGCCCGAACATTTCTGTTCGGGCTTTTTAATTTGGAGCGATACATCGGGTTCGAACCGATGACCTCAACCTTGGCAAGGTTGC
>NZ_JBFSPI010000135.1:0-7337 GCF_041464685.1 Vibrio sp. 10N.237.312.B06 | reverse complement strand
ACCGATGTATTGTTGAACGCGAAATGTACAGCAAAGATCAACACGCCCTAGTTAACCTGAAAAATTTCAACCGAGTCATTACAGTCTCGATTCCGCAGCTCATTGTAATTTCTAAGATTTGCTTAGCCACCGGTGCCCGTATAAGTGAAGCTCTAACTCTTACCCGTTCACAGGTAGCTGAATTTAAACTGACTTACACCGAGACAAAAGGTAAGAGGAATCGAAGTGTGCCCATCTCACCAGCTTTATATCAAGAGATCTTAGATATCGCCGTGAGCGACCATGAAATTTTTAACACGAGTTACAAGGACGCCTGGCGCTACATTAAAAATGCTTTACCAGAGCACGTTCCGAGTGGGCAAGCGACGCATGTTCTACGGCATACCTTTGCTTCGTATTTTATGATGAACAAAGGGGATATCTTGGTGTTACAGCGTATTCTTGGGCATACTAAGATTGAGCAGACAATGGCGTATTCTCATTTTGCTCCAGAACATTTGATACAAGCTGTACACCTCAATCCATTAGAGAATTAATGGCGACAAAGTGGCGGCAGACACTGTAATCGACCGTTATTTAGCGGTTTTATTCGTAAAAAAGGCGACATTTTCACTGTCGCCTTTTGCTATTTAGAGCCTAATTTTTTCTATTCCCAATCAAGGATAACCTTGCCAGAAAGCCCACTACGCATAGCATCGAAGCCAGTTTGGAAATCATCAATTTTAAAGTGATGAGTAATGATTGGTGATAGGTCTAACCCTGATTGAATCAAACTTGCCACTATATGAAAAAACAAAAATAACCACTAAATATCAATAGTTTAAATTAATTATCAATTAAGAATGGCGACAAAAAAGGCAACAGTTTTACCTGTTGCCTTCTGATATTCAAAACCGGTAGTATCCTACTCCCAGTCTAAAATTACCTTACCAGACATACCAGATCGCATCATGTCGAAGCCTTTCTGGAAGTCGTCCACTTTGTAGTGGTGAGTAATAATTGGTGTTAGATCTAGGCCAGATTGAATCAAAGAAGCCATCTTGTACCAAGTTTCGAACATCTCACGACCGTAGATACCTTTGATAACCAAGCCTTTAAAGATGACTTGGTTCCAGTCTACTGCCATGTCTGATGGTGGAATGCCTAGTAGAGAGATCTTACCGCCGTGGTTCATGTTAGTCAGCATGCTGTTGAACGCAGATGGGTTACCAGACATTTCTAGGCCTACATCGAAGCCTTCTGTCATGCCAAGATCCGACATTACGTCTTCAAGCTTCTCTTCCATCACGTTTACTGCGCGAGTCACACCCATTTGACGAGCAAGATCTAGGCGGTATTCATTTACGTCAGTGATTACAACGTGACGAGCACCAACGTGCTTCGCAACAGCAGCAGCCATGATACCGATTGGACCAGCACCAGTGATTAGCACGTCTTCGCCTACTAGGTCGAAAGAAAGCGCTGTGTGTACTGCGTTACCAAACGGGTCAAAGATTGATGCTAGATCGTCAGAGATTTCTGCAGGGATCTTAAATGCGTTGAACGCTGGGATCACAAGGAACTCAGAGAACGCACCAGTGCGGTTTACGCCAACACCGGTTGTGTTACGACAAAGGTGAGTACGGCCGCCACGACAGTTACGACAGTGACCACATGTGATGTGGCCTTCACCAGATACACGGTCGCCGATTTCAAAACCACGAACTTCTTGGCCGATGCCAACAACTTCACCCACGTATTCGTGACCTACCACCATAGGTACTGGAATTGTGTTTTGTGACCACTCATCCCAGTTGTAGATATGTACGTCTGTACCACAAATTGCAGTTTTCTTAATACGGATTAGAAGATCATTATGACCCATTTCAGGTTTTTCAACCTCGGTCATCCAAATGCCTTCTTCAGGCTTAAGCTTAGAAAGTGCTTTAATTTTCATAATGTTATCCAGTTCATCCCGCCTAACTGTAAGGCGAGAATCAAAAATCTATATGTTCTATTGGGTGTTGTTCTATCTAATCAAAGGATGCAAAGGCACCCCTTTAAAATTAGATGATAGCCATGTCTTTACCAACTTGGATGAACGCATCAATTGCGCGATCCAGTTGCTCACGAGAGTGCGCAGCAGACATTTGCGTACGGATACGAGCTGCGCCTTTTGGTACTACTGGGAAAGAGAAACCTACCACGTAAATGCCTTTCTCTAGTGCGCGCTCTGCGAATTCAGCCGCAACTTTTGCATCACCCAGCATGATTGGGATGATTGCGTGGTCAGCACCGCCCATAGTGAAACCAGCTGCTTCCATGCGAGTACGGAAGTGAGCAGAGTTTTCCCATAGTTGAATACGTAGGTCGCCAGATTCCGCTAGAAGATCTAGAACGCGGATAGACGCCGATACGATCGCAGGTGCAACAGAGTTAGAGAATAGGTATGGACGAGAACGCTGACGTAACCAGTCGATTACTTCTTTCTTACCAGAAGTGTAACCGCCTGAAGCGCCACCCATTGCTTTACCAAGCGTACCTGTGATGATGTCGATACGGTCAACAACGTTGTGGAACTCGTGAGTACCTGCGCCGTTTTCGCCCATGAAGCCAACTGCGTGAGAGTCATCAACCATCACTAGTGCGCCGTACTTATCAGCAAGGTCACAGATAGCAGGAAGGTTAGCGACTACGCCGTCCATTGAGAACACGCCGTCAGTTACGATAAGCGTGTGACGAGCGCCCGCTTCTTTAGCTGCGATAAGTTGCTGCTCTAGCTCTTCCATGTTGTTGTTCGAGTAACGGAAGCGCATTGCTTTACACAGACGAACACCATCAATGATAGATGCGTGGTTTAGAGCATCAGAAATGATTGCGTCTTCTTTGCCTAGAATCGTTTCGAATAGGCCAGCGTTTGCATCAAAGCAAGATGTGTAAAGGATAGTGTCTTCTTTACCAAGGAACGTAGATAACTTTTGCTCTAGTTCTTTGTGAGAGTCTTGAGTACCACAGATGAAACGTACTGAAGCCATGCCAAAACCGTGCTGATCCATACCATCTTTAGCTGCTTCGATAAGAGCTGGGTGGTTAGCAAGACCTAAGTAGTTGTTTGCACAGAAGTTTAGTACTTCTTCACCAGTCGAGATAGAAACCGCTGCTTTTTGTGCAGAAGTGATAATGCGCTCAGACTTGTAAAGACCTTCTTCTTTAACTTCTTCGATTTGAGTTTGAATCTGTTGGTAAAATGCAGAAGACATTGTCTATTCCTTCCTAATTATTATTCAGCAGCATCGCGCGCCGCATTATGTAGGGGACGTAAACGATTTCAATTCGATCATTTACACTGTAAAACTTATACCCCTATTCTAGTTGAACATCCCCTTCTCGATTATCCCTTTAGTTGGAAAAACATTAATGAATCGCAGGCACGAATAATGGTTCATCCCAGTGACACAGGGCACATAAACGCGTCTTACCTGCTCTTTTTAACGTCAAATCCCCTTCCGTTTGTGTCTAATTTCACTTTCATATCAGATCTCTCTTTTTCATCTCAGAACGATATGGTGATGATTATCCGCTTCTCTTAGAATGTGCATCAGCAACTCCGCTATACAGATGAAAACCGATGAGATGAAAAGCAAAACACGCCAAGCAATCAGAGCAATCACGCCAAGTGATTAATGAAATTGATTCACAAATCAGAAGAGATCACTCACAATTGTCAATAAGCTCACCGTTGCAACTAGCCCTACTGGACACTTATGATTAACCCAAAACTCATCGCCCTACTTCCCGATCTCGCCTCGTTTATCTTAGTTGTGAATGAAGGTAGCTTTACCGCTGCAGCAAAGCAGTTAGGGGTGACACCCTCAGCGTTGAGTAAATTGCTCACACGTCTAGAAAAAGCACTCTCAGTAAAGCTGTTTGAACGTACCACTCGTACATTGATCATCACGCAAGCAGGCCAGTTGGTATACGACCAAAGCGTGGTCATGATTAATGCGGCGCAACAAGCGGTTGAGCTGTCTACCTCCGACCATACTGAACCTGCAGGCTCTATAACGGTAGCGGCGCCTGAGGCGTTCTTGAACTCAGTGCTACAGCCTTTTGTTGTTCCATTTTTAAATCAGTATCCAGAGATTCAACTCAAGCTAAGGGCAGCTGATGGCGACATCGACATATTGCGCCAAGGCATCGACATTGCCTTTCGCCTTACCGACAAACCTGACGAGAGTTTGGTATTGAAAGAGCTCGGAAAAACAAACCTCGTGTTATGTGCGAGCCCCGACTATTTAGATGCTAAAGGAACCCCTCACCACCCTACCGAGCTGTCTGAGCACGACTGCTTATACCTTGCAGAAACAGATAAAGACCACATTTGGGACTTCCTTAAAGATGATGAGTTTTACACAGTACCCGTCAGCGGACGTTACGCTGTGAACCACTCTCAGATGCGATTGAAAGGCGTTAAAGAAGGGCTTGGCGTGGGTATTTTCCATGACTTCGTGATCCAAGATGCATTGGCTGAAGGTTCTGTAGTGCAAGTACTGGAAGATTGGACCATCAAGAGTAATTACCATGGCGCTATCGCGATGCAGTTTGCTCAAACCAAGTACATGCCCGCTCGATTACGTGTATTCATTGATTACGCGATGGAACACTTGGGTGACAAACTGGCAGGAGAAATAAACTGATGCTGAAAGGAATACACCACGCCGCCATTATTTGCTCAGACTACGAAGTCTCTAAACGTTTTTATACGGAAGTTTTAAAGCTTGAAGTGATTGCGGAGAATTATCGTGAAGCACGTCAGTCGTATAAGCTCGACTTGGCACTGCCTAATGGCGCTCAAATAGAATTATTCAGCTTCCCTGACGCACCTGAAAGACCAAGCTTTCCGGAAGCTCAAGGGCTGAGACATTTGGCCTTTTGTGTTGATGACGTTCAACATGCCAAAAGCTACTTGGGAGAACAAGGCATTGAAGTCGAACCGATTCGAGTTGATGAATTTACGAGGAAATCATTTACGTTTTTCGCAGACCCAGACGGCCTGCCGCTTGAGCTTTATCAGATCTAAAGCTGTATCAAATCTAGAGCAGCATCTAGTCTAAAGTCTTCCTCACAAAGAAATCTCTCATCTGATAAATAAACGGACCTTCTCAAGTCGAGAAAGTCCGTTTGCATGTCAATTAACTCAACGCGGTCTTGAATCTCTCAACGCGTGAAAACAGTAACCAATCCAATAGCATTGCTGTCACGATAGTTGCACCCGCGAGTGGAAACAGTATCGAAATAATAACCACAGTCACTAAGCCTGCTTTCCAAAAACCAGCATCGCCAAACTTCGGTGGCGTTCCCAACTTTCTTTGGCCTGAAGGTCTGCGTATCCACCACATTACTCCACCAGTCACTGACACCACAATGAACGCCAAACAGAACAACGCATTTAGAAGCTTATTAATGATGCTGATGTCACCTTGATGCAGAGAAATACCGACGGCTAAGGTTTTGGCGAATAAATTGTAATCTTGCCACGTCACCTCTCCTAGAATGCGCCCTGAATACTGGTCGAGGTGAGTCGTGCGATCTTGGGTTGGGTCGATGATATCGCCACCCATGGTATTGGCGGCCACGGTGTAAACACCCGTTTCTGAACGCGGGAAATTCACCTTGTACTGTGTAAAGCCAAGTAAGTGTGCCTTTTCAATAACGTCATCAATCTCGAAGGTGCTAGCTGACAACACATGCTGAGAGTGGTCTTCACCCATCTTAGAATGGTCATGAGCTTCAGACGCATCTTCTACTTGGTGGACGTGTTCTGCTGGCTTGTCTTGAGACAAAGGCAGTGGAGTTTGCTCTAGGTTCCAAGGCATTTCCTCTTCAGACCCGTGATTTAAAGAAGCATGCGTTTCGTTAGACAGTGGAATGTCATCCCACATTTGAGCAGGAAAAGTACTCCATGCTTGCACTAGCTTACCGCCCCAAAAACCTGTCCATGATAATCCCGATAGAATAAATAACAGAAGAATGAATGACAGTGTTCCACCGATATTCGCATGCAGATCACGCATTAAAATACGCGTTCCTGAACCAAATCGAAGCTTAAGAAAACCAGCGCGGCTCGCGTTATCTCGAGGAAGCCATAAGTAAATGCCACTGATGAGTAACAGAATAGACAAGCTTATTGCGACTTCAATTAGGTAATCCCCCCAATCACCAATCAACAAAGTGCCGTGAATGTCATTCGCCAGTTGATACAGACTGTCGCTGCGGGGGATTTCTCCTACCACTTCGCCAGTATATTGATTCACCGTGGCGAAAACGGACGTGCCATCTTCAAGTGATACAGAAAATCGGTTCGCAAGATCAGGGACTTTACTCGGTACAAATTGTGTCACCGTACCTTGTGGGTATTGATTTTGTACCGCAGCTAATTGTTGTGACACCTTGATCGGTTCGCCCGATGCAACAATTTCAATCGCGTCTTGATGGAAAACAAGTTCGATTTCATCATCAAAAAGCATCACCAAGCCTGTAATGCTCAGCATTAGCATAAACGGGATAACGAATAGCCCAGCATAGAAGTGCCAGCGCCAAGTGAGGAAGTAGAGAGTTTTATTGCGGTCTTTGCTTTTTAGATTGGTTTTCGAACCAGTTGTTGCACTGCTTTTAGACTGCGAAGTTGCTTGTGCTTTCGCAGGGGTTTGAGATTCATTTCTCAACATTATTATTTCCTTTGACACACGCAAACATACCTTCTGAAAGATCAGAAAGTAATTTGAGCATGTTTAACTTTACTTAATACTTTATTTTTTAATTATTTTAGTGGGTTAGGTTTAAGCAGTAACAAAGGGAGGGCCGCGCGGGGCTTGCCTCATATAGCGTTCGCTTAGAGCCAAAAAAGCGTAGCTGTCTGAGACAATAGAACTCAGTCGAGTTGTCAGTAGTGTAGTTGGAAGTTCATCTTGGTGAAACGTGGAAAAATGGCTAAAGGGACACGGCTTTCCTTTATGAGTATTAGGTTCACCTTCTTCAATTTGAACCAGTTCAAAGCCATTGACCGTACATAACGACGCCCATACTCCCGCACTATTACCATGAGCATTGATAACAGGCATTAATGTCACCAGCACCCAGCTTAATGCTGTAGCAAGTAACATGGAGAAGTTGAACGAGGTTCGGCGCATTATTCCAAATCTTTATAAATTTCCCTTATTATGAGGGACTTGGAATATAGGTAAACGTAAAGATTAACAGCAAGTTAAAAAATTGAAGCTAACGCACACTCTTTTTAGTTAAAAACTAGGGCGTGTTGATCTTTCGTGAGTGTTTTTTGAACAGCATGGTAAAGAGTT
>NZ_JBFSPI010000134.1:0-7474 GCF_041464685.1 Vibrio sp. 10N.237.312.B06 | reverse complement strand
TCGTTGCGCCTAAGATCTATCAAAAGACCAGAGGATTGAGCGATGCAACAGCGCCTATTACTGCCACACCTGTTTCTCCCATAAATTAGCTCTTAGTCTTTAGCGCTTCATTCAGTTCAGCGGTACTAACTTCAATCCAGTAACCATTCTCACTGCTTGGTGGTCTAACCCAGAGCTCAGTTTTACCATCGTCATTTACAGTTACTTCCAGATCACGTCTAGAACCATCAGGACTAGAACCTTTTATTACTGACTTTTTATCGTTTGACTTGCTCACAAATATATTTTCCCTCAATGACAGGTTAACTTTGTTTTGCTTTACTGATTAACTCATTGAAATTCACATTACGTTGGGTTTAAGTTCAAAGTTGGCTTTTTCTACCGATAAGAATGCCGAAACCTAACCCTAGCATGAGCGTAAAACCACATAGAAAAGCCACTGAATAAGTGAATGTAAACTCATCGACATTGGCAAGTTGCTCACTCATTGCTGAAAAGCCATAATTTGCTATGCACAAAGCAAATGCAGCAACAACAAATATTAGAGATATAGCTAATTTCATGCTCATTTTTCCCTCTCGATACCTAGATTTGCTCATGCAATCCTGAACGACTATAGGTGAGCTGCTTACATGCTCGTAAGTGCCCGAAAAATCACGCCTACTATAAATACACCTAAACCAGCGCCTGCTAAAGCCATTTAAGATGGTTGGAATTCTAGAAGCCTTGGTTGAGGGATTTCTTTGATTTTTGTGCCGTATTTCATTTCATTATCATTGTCAGAGTTTAAACGCCACACAATGGTGCCTTTAAAAAATATCAAAAAGATCACATCATGCATCTTCCTGTCTTCAGCTATTTCCCAGAGTAACTGGTGACATTGATTGAAAAGCGAGTCAAACTTTTGCCTAAATAGGTAGTCGTAGATATTTAGAAGTTCACCTATGTCTTTATCTTTGATACGTTCAAAAAGCCCCATGTCAACATGTGCTTGATATTTGTATATCTTAGCTCGACATACGTTATATTCGCTTTGATCTGATTGTATTGCTCTATCAAGATTGTTAATCTTTTCACTATGTGTACGTTTTCTGTTAACAGTAAACAAAATGTTATTTGCTGCTGTAAAATAACCAAGCTTTCTTGCTTTTTTCTCTAGTTTAACTAAGGTCTTTAAACGAAGATCGGATGGTTTACGTTCTGCAAGTAGCGCTTCTGTCACAATGCTCTCAACAGACTGTTTGTGGAATTCATTTTTCCGTGATTTTGCTAGTTTAATTGCCGAGTCCAAATCGGTACTTTCAAGTAAACTCAATCTTTCTCTATAGATCATATCCAGCGTCCATTTATCCGACTCTGGACACAATTCTTCACATAAATCTAAGTACTCTTTTGCTTCGTCGTAATTGGCTTTCATTCTATACGAACTGGACATTAGAGCATAATAGCGGTGCAACTGTTCACTATCGACCTCTTTAATTACATCCAATAAACTATCTATGGCTGTAATTGTTTCTGTGAATCGAGATGTACTTTTAAGCAAATATACATACGCTCCGCTTAGATAACACAGCTTATTCATTCTTCTTAATGCTAACTCAGTTGACTGACCTGTTGCTTCTGAATGACTAATATTATCTCGACACTCCTCGAATGCATGACGAAGCAAGGTACAGGTATTATCTTCCTCAGTATTGTATCCGGACTGAGAGATTTTTCGATTGATAGAGCTGAGCTTCACACCCTTTTTCGTTTCGGTGAGCGTAACATTTAGGTACTCGTTTGATATTCGCAATATCTCTTCACGAGTCATTTTACTCATCATATAGTCTTTGATTATAGGGTTAACCTTAACTAATTTTGAGTCCTGATCTAGTTGCACTGTTGTGGCAAGTTCTAGTCTAACGAGCTCCATGGTGTGCTGAGCATATAGACCAGATCCCATTTCAGCTTTGCGAATGTTGGTCAACGTTTCTCCGTTCTTGAGAACTGCTAGAATTTTCAGATACCTTAACACTGGCTCTTTTGTAGGCTCATTGAACAACAAACTAATCTGATTCATTGTGGTTTTAGGAATGTGTTCTGAGTGAAACGCATCATTGAACATCTCGACATCTGAAAGTACTTCTTCAACAGAACTAACATTCAAATAGTCCATTATTAGTTCCAGCTTCTCTACCACTCCTTCTGAGTATTCGTATATCTGAGTTATTTGCGCATGTGTAAAACTATGTTTGTCGAATCTATTATCTAGAATAAGCTGAGTATCGTTTCGATCTAGTTTTTTTAGTTCAACTTGCACTTTACCAAACTGTTTAATGTCAACGCTTGACGTATAAATAAAAAATACATTGTTGTGTATAACGTTAAGATTTTTCGGAAGGTTAGACAAGTACATCAAAGCTTCCGCATCCATGTCACCACGAATTTTATCGAAAATAATGAAATGCACGTCATCTTCACGCAAGTTGAGTAAGTAAGAAAGCTGCGACAAAGATTGGCCTGAATCCATAAGAACTTGATGTTCAATTTGTGCTTGAGAAATCACCTCTGAGCAGTTAACTCTCACGCAGTGAGTAGCTTTATCAGATACCGAGTTCGTTAGCGAATAGATAAAATCATAGACACCGAAACCTAATGGTGACCTTACAAACAATGAGTTGCTTTTTGTCAGCTTTTGTATAGCTTTACTTCTCGTTCGCCCACGAGTTTGACTACTGTAATGCCGTTCGGGAATGTTGTAGTAACTAATGGTTTCTAAACGTTTTTGTTCAATGTTACGTTGCTCAACTTGTCTTTTTTTTATTGCACTTACCTGTGCCAGTGTTGCGAACACCTTATTACAATCGACCCCCTTATATAGCTGGATTCGACCACGACTTATGCCATCGTTTAAACGATTTAATAAAGGGGCTTCTCTTTGCTCTATTACGGCGTTGTTGCCTTGGTAAAAACACCATAGAATATTGTAGTTCAGCTGTGTATTGATAACTGCTGACGCCAAAGAACGAGTAAAGCTATCATCCCATCCACCATACCCCATAACCACCAAACTTTGATTACCAATGAGGTTTTGCAGCGAAGTTTCAATGCGGTCTCTGTTTGATTGCAACTGATTCGTTGTGTGCATTGAGTCGCCACGCTCCCAACTACCATGTAAATGATAGATATTGATATTGTCGTTTATATCGTTTGGTAGCTGAGTATCTGCTACTACGCTAAAAGAGTTGACAGAAATTCCTTGATTGTTGAACTCCTCCTCAAGTAGCGTATCAAAGTTTGTCGTGATGATATTATTTACTACGATATTGCCGTTTTTGATACTAGTAACGAAATCTTTGATTGCCTTGGGTACTCGATGTTTGCCGTTTTCATCGAGATTACTTTCTACTACGCGTTTAATGATTTCATTCACCGACTCTTGACCACATAAACCGGCGATTAAGCTAAAAGCTTGTTGGTATCTATCCTGTTCCGAAAAGCCTTTAGCTTCTTCAAAATAGAGTTCATCAACCTCTTGCTCTATTGCATATTCTTCAATAAATTCAATGACACCTTCAACGTTTGGTATGCCTACCCCATTAGTTACTTGACTTAATGCAGCACCAAATAAAAAAGTAGACCCTTTGTTATTTTTTTTGAGGCGTATATTTAGAATACGTTCATCGTAAAAGCCAATTGACATATATTGCTTTTTCTCCTGCTATTGTTTTGCTTTGTCGTTGATACTAATCACTGTGTCGATTTGAGGCTGCGAAAACTCTTTACTCATAAGCGAAGAGGTAACTAGCTTACGCGCTTTTAGAGTGCGCTTGTCGAAACTTTCAATGTTATTTAACCAGTTGATATTCTTTCACAAGGCTGTCCAATGGGATTCTAAGCCCATCGTGTAGCTTGCGAATCATTGAGATAGATAAACGTCTTTGACGGCTCAGAATCTCCGTAACACGGCTACGCTGACCAAGGAAAGGTACAAGGTCTATTCCCCTTAATTAAAAACTGGATCAGAAATTTGAATAAGGACTTTTCCTTCGCTTTCAAACACACTTTGCACTTCTTGGAAATTCCAATCATCACCAGAAGTTAAATCCGCATCAAAAGGAACAGTGGCATCAATACTTTCAAGACGCTCTAATAGCCCTTTAACATTAGAGTATACCCCTTCCTCTTTTGCTTCTTGCAGGAAGGTTCTTGGCGGTTCATGGTAGACATTACCAACAGGTAGTACACCATATTCTTTATGTTGAATCTTGACTTGTAATGTTGGTGATGCCTTTCTTAGCAATTCCAAAATCTGACTTGTTTTCATGCGAAAATTTTCCCTTAGCAACGTGTTAGTGTTCTATCGTGATACTTCATTGTTGCCGCACCAATAGACAATGTGCTGACAGCAAAGAAAGCAAACCAACGATAATTTAGATATTTGGTTACGGCTGATAATGCATCGGTTGGTACTGGTGCTGTCCACGCAACAATGAAGCTGATTACGCTACCCAACATAAGAGCAACGGTAATAATTATTCCTGCTTTAATTTTCCAATCAAAGAACTCAAAAAACATGATGTCTTTTTATCCCTTTTGTTCGTTGTCTTTGTTTGGTAGGCCATTCACAGCGTCTAAGTCACGCTGTTCACCCGCCTTTGCTATCCGTGATAACTGGCGTTCGGACTTACCCCAACGTTTTGCGATTTCTTCAAACTTCCAACCTTTAGCGTTTGCTATAAGCTGAAACTCTGTAATATTTCTACCTGTCATATGTGTCTAGTACATTCCAATTTAATTACCTGTCAAATATGTCTAGCTCACTAATCGCCAGTATTTCGACTCTCAGGAGCTAACAACGACTCAAAACGTTCTAAGTTTTTGATATTACACTCTTGATTGAATTTTTCTTCAAACCCTAACACTGTAATAAGCTCTCGTTTAGAAGTGGATAGTAAGTAAATAGCGTCCGTGTGCTCATTGAACATTTTTAGAAGAAACTCAATAGCATCAACTCGGTTTCGAGTGGATCTACCTTTCCATGCTGGCTCATGATGGAATAAACGATTCCTGAACTTATTTAATGCTCCCATTTTCTGAAATAATGTATTGAGTTTAACTCTCTTCTCTCTAGCGTTCGGGAAACACTTATCCAACTGTGTTTGCCATAGGTTATGATCTCTGTTGCGAGGGTTGTTGTAGTCTCGGTGTAACATGTGAACCCAAAATCCAAACGGTAATCGAGAAACAAGATCGTTACTGGTATATCGAGCGCCTACATCCTTTAAACACTGCTGTTCTGCAAAATCGACTTGTTTTCGAGACTCTTGACTTAGAGGAATTCGCTTATACCATTCATCATCTTCAAAGCATTCTGTTGCTGATTTATGGATTGAATTTCTCAATGTCACTTCAAGTAGCTGAACTACTGAGAAAAACTGAGACATTATACTTTGCATCGCCATATAAACGGCTATCAACTCACTATCAGATTTACAGTCGAGCACCTGACGATAGGTCTCTAGTTTTTCTGTAGAAAGTCCTTGCTTGATCTCTTCCAAATCCAAATTATTTGCCCTCTGTATCAAGGTTGTGTATTATTAGAAACAACTGAGGTTAATCCTCTTGTTGTGATAGCCCTGTCCTCTTCCGCTGGAAACAGTATTGACAACAGGTAGCGAGTTTAAGAGCCACCCTTTCGAGGGTGGCTCACTTGTTTGTAGCTAATAAAAGTACACTACATACACCCGTCATATATGTCTAGCATATTTTAAAAAGCCATATCTGCAATTGCTAGCATACTCACAGTATCTGTCTCTATAAGTCTTACCGTGGTTTCAAGGCTCTTATTTCCAAGCATCAAATGGATAGTCGGAACGTCTACTCCATGACGTTTAAGCCTTACAGCAAACGTGCGTCTACCGCTTAGAATACTAGGCTGATCAATACCAGAATCAGCCAACAATCGTTTGATGTGATTATTTAAAGCATTACAGTGGTAAGTCGTATTACCTTTCTCTGTGGTTCTATGCTTGATTTTAAAATGGTCGCCATTCCTACGCTTAAAGAATGGTTCATCAGCATCAAAAGCATTGTATTGATCGGGGTGATCACCATCTTTTAGCCGTTGCTCAATGTAGTTCTTGATAAGATTCTGTAGCTTAATGTTGGACAGATAAAAATCTCGATTCACATCGCCTTTAATGGCAAAGCATTTTGTTAGGTGTCCGTTCTTCTTAACAATGTCTCGAACTTGGATGCGACATACCTCTAGTGTTGTCATTCCACTACCCAAGAAAAATCCCATTAGACACGCATTAAGCTCTGGCTCTGGTGTCTGTGTAATGACTTTAAAGATCCAAGTTTTGTCTTTGTCCTCGATGAGCGTTGGTAGTGCCATGTGTGCATTTTCCTGTTTTGCATGAATAAACACACACGCTAACAGTGACAAGTTTAGAAATCAGTGATCTAAGGATTGGAATTACTGGCTTTGGGGGAAAACGTTCCGTAGTATCGAAATCAACTGATCACGATACTACATACTGGAGTGGTTAAGGTAATTGATGGGCTGTTGCTGTTAAAGACTCGATTTGAACTGTTTTACCTGACATAGAAACTTCTTTGGTATAAAGACTTTCTGCCTTATCCCATTCTAAAAACGCCTGATTAGCTATCGTTTGAATATTAGCTAAATTCACATCGTATTTTTGCGTTAAGCTCAAAGGAAACTTGAAATCATAACTAAGCCAAATGCCATTTTGCTCGGGACGTAATACATGTTGCCAGGCGGAGTACTGACTACCACAATTGTCATATTCAAAATTGCAAATCTCAAACCCCTTACTTTCCGGCAACTGAGATAAATATAAATACACATCGTAGGTTTGATACTCAGGCATCGCTTCAGCATTGTTAAAATTTAACACAATAACACTGTGTGCCCCTGCCTTTGTCCCAATCTCAATATGATTGGTAATAGGGGGGGGGGGCGTTGCAGTGTTCGTACAGCCCAATAGCGCTGATGATATTCCCACCGCAAGTAACATTTTTTTCATAAATAGCCTTTTTTTTACTGGATATCTAACCAGTATAATAAGAATCACATCACGACACAATAAACATCCTCACCAATTGATTAATGTTGAATTAATCAATAATTTCAATATGTTCTTGTTTATATATGGTTCATGCTGGCTGCTATATACTTGCATGTAGAGTCAGTATGAAGCCGACAGAGCGAAGCGGCGTCAGTATTACTAATTTAGAGAAAACTGATCATTTTGAGGTTTAGGATCAAAAAATCAAGCGAAACCAAAACACATCACAACCCGTTAACATTTAACTAAATTCTGTAATTAACTTTCAGGAGAAAACTCTAGGGTATGGAAAGAGAAATGGCTGACTTTCGAGCGGTTGTAGCTAGAGTCGTCCCCTACCGGGCTTTGTTGCGTAATTAAATTTAAAGATAGAACTACCCCGTTTCGCGTATTTC
>NZ_JBFSPI010000133.1:0-7600 GCF_041464685.1 Vibrio sp. 10N.237.312.B06 | reverse complement strand
CAGCTCGGAAGGATCCTTCAACCGATCACTTTGGCTTTAACTGATCGGCATTAGAGCTCTAGGCTCCGTTTTTCAATTGAATTTAATTCTTAAGCTCACATCTTAACAGATTAGAACTGAGAGTACTTTTCGTAACGTGAATCACGAAGTGACTCTTTTACCCGTTTCAGGTTCTCTCGGAAGCCAGAACCACGACGAAGCGTAAAGCCTGTTGCTAACACATCGATAACCGTCATCTGAACAACACGACTTGCCATTGGCATGTAAACGTCAGTGTCTTCCGGTACATCCAATGAGATAGACAGAGAACTCGCTTTATCTAGCGGAGAGTCTTTTGCTGTGATAGCGATAACTGTCGCGCCGTTTTCACGAGCTAAGTTCGCAATCTCTACTTGGCTTTTAGTGCGGCCAGTGTGAGAGATCAGAACAATAACATCGTTATCACTGCAGTTAATGCAGCTCATGCGTTGCATCACGATGTCTTCGAAACAAGTGATTGGGATATTGAAACGAATGAATTTGTTTTGAGCATCTTTGGCTACAGCAGAAGAGGCACCCAGTCCGAAGAACGAAATGCGTTTTGCTTGAGTCAGTAAGTCAACCGCTCGGTTTACTTGCATCGCGTCTAAACTGTTTTTAGCAACATCTAGACAAGCCATAGTTGATTCAAAAATCTTATGCGTGTAAGCATCTGGGCCGTCATCTTCTTCAACATTACGGTTCACGTAAGGTGTACCGTTCGCCAAGCTTTGAGCTAGGTGAAGTTTAAAGTCAGGGAAGCCCTTTGTGTCTAAACGACGACAGAAGCGGTTAACTGTAGGCTCACTCACGTCAGCCATTTTCGCTAAGGTAGCAATGCTAGAATGAATTGCAGTTTGAGGGGAAGCCATGATTACTTCGGCTACCTTACGCTCAGACTTGCTGAAGTTTTCCAGGTTTTTTTGTATTTTTTCTAATGTATTCATAGTGTTCACAAGGGTATAGAGAACAACTTGCTAGTTAATATCTTTTACCAGGGGGTATGGCTGAAACAAATATAAGAAAATACAAAACCAAACTTATATTCGGTATTGTAAATTCTACTGCATCAAATAGATATCAAGCTAACTAGCACCATAGAGTCAGTATAAACCCAACATACTATTCACTAATACAAAAACACGGCATCAATGCTTAAGAATATGACAAACCTCAACAAAATTTTAGAAAACTACAGAATTGGAAGAGGGTTTGAGCAAAAAGAATGCAAATTGAGTATGAACTGACAGCTAAGTTACATCAAAAAGAAAGAAATTTTCAATTTGATGCAACTAAAATTGAATGGCTAGGCGTTGATTAGCTTAACCAATTTGGTGATTTTACTCATCAAGTTGGGTGCTAGTTTAGAGATTTCACGCTGTTCTTCAAGCACTGAAGAGAGAATATCGTTGCCCGTCAGTGGGTTTGCTAATACTACACGGAAAACGATGGTTGGCTGATGCGCCCATATTTCGGGGTTTAAGCGGGTGCGCGATACGAAAGACTTGCCCGTTTCACGTTGCTTCTTCTGAATAAACTTGGTCAGTTCATTCAGTAGCTCATTCAGTTCAACACGCTCTGGTGCTTTAGCCTTGAGTAGTGCTGCTTTGACTGATTCAGGCACATAGCGATAGGTCAGTAGGCAAAGCTCAGGCTCTGAAACCAGTTCGAAGTCGTTTTGATCTTTAATCAGGTCAGCAAAGTAGCGCGCTTTATTGATGCTCTGGTCGATCAGCAGTTCATACCCAGGGCGACTGATGATGTGCATTGAGGCGTAGACTAACATTGCCATACCTGAACGAGAGCCTTCTAACGTATGGCTACCTAAGTCTTTTGAGCCTTTGCGAAGGATGTATTGAGCATGATGTTCGATTGCGGTCATCGCATCTGGCTTCTTAAACAAAACCATGCCAGCACCCATAGGGATATAAAGCTGTTTATGTGCATCAATCGTAACTGAATCAGCCAATTCAATACCATCAAGTAGGTGACGATGGTTGTTCGACATTAGAGTCGCACCGCCCCAAGCGGCATCAACATGGAAATGACAATCGGATTCAGCACACACTTCTGCAATGTCTCTTAGAGGGTCGATATTACCGGTTTCGGTTGTACCAGCCACACCAATGACAGCGAAAGGCTTTATCTTATTCTGCTTGAGCTGTTCAATCTTGAGTCTTAGATCGTCAGTACAAATGCGGTTGTCGTTATCCGTTTTAACAGACACTAGACCTTCTTGACCAATACCAAGGACATCCGCTGCTTTTTTCAGAGAGTAGTGACCACGTTCAGAAACCAAGATAGCAAGGCCTTCGTAGCCGTAGTGCTTCATGGCTTTAAATAAGCCTTCTTTTTCCACACCTTTGAACGAACCTTGTGCTTTTAGCGCATTGTTACGAGCAACCCAAAGCGCAGTAATATTCGCGATGGTACCGCCAGAACAAAACGCTCCTAAAGAGTGGTTGGCACTGTGCATCCAGCGAGAATAAAACTGGTCGCTATCCTGATAAATCAGGCGATGTAACATACCCAGAACTTGACGTTCTAGGGGAGTGAAAGCTTTTGAGGTCTCGATTTTTACTAGATTCTGATTTAGCGCAATCATGATTTTAGACAGCGGCATCAGGAAATAGGGTAGCGCAGACGTCATGTGACCAATAAAACTTGGCGACGACGTATGTACAGAATGAGATACAAGAGAATCGAGGAGATGCTCGGTATGTTCTGAAACAAACTCAGGCTGCTCTGGGATATGAGCATTCGAAAAATCTTTCTCAATCTCACGTAATGGCTTTTCTTCAGCCACAATGTGTTCACGTAAGAATTGATTCAGGTTTCGTGAAAGTTTGTCTTCGATTTGAGTGAGTGTTGAGTCTGGGCCTTCTGGTACTGTAAAGATACGTAGAAGACTGTCAAAGCTAACATCTGCTGTTTTTTGTTCCGTAACCATAGCAAGCGAGTTATTTTTCTTATATTGACGCGAGCGGGATAATCTAAACGAAAACGGGAACAATGTCCCGTCTTAATTATGAAATCCAATTTCCCATAAAAGCATAGTAAATTAAGGGTTATTTACACTTGATCGCTTCTAGTTTGGCGATCGACTGGTTGTAACGCTGCAGTGCTGTATCGATTTGCTTAGGGTGACTAAGCAGCTCAGCAAAGGCGGAACGTAGCTCGTAGTTTTGAGCGTGAGGTGTTGATTGGCGGTCGTCGAACGTTGTTTTCGCAATTCTACCAAGCTCATCATCACGTGTTGATAACGTCTTAATGTCGTGTTGTTCCAGTTGCAGCCAGCCTTCTACCGGTTGCTCTGTTGCCACTTTGCTTGAATCGTTCACAAGGTAGTAGTTTACCGCAGCGCGATTAAGCTCGAAGTGGTGCTTACGACCTTCTAGGAACCACTCGCTTACTTCTGTCAATTCTGGGTATTGCTCAGAAGTTAATGTAGCGAGGTCAGCATACCAACCTAAAGAGGCGTCGATGTACGCATCATATTTTTTTGCTTGGCACTGATTTGTCTCAGACATTGAATCTGCTGAAAAAGAGAAAGTCGAAGTTGAAGCTAGCAGTAATGCGACGCAAAGGCGTTTCATAGCGGTTCCTTTTGTAAGTTTATTCTTTTTATAACGTTGTCGTTACAGATTACCGTGATCATTATTTGTTGAGCAATGACACTTAGTGTCTTTTTATTTCGGTAACTGTATCGGTGTCTTGGGCATCGGTATTCGAGTTGCATTCTAATCTAAAACAAACGCTATTCCTGCGATCTAGTTAGCAAGAGATACAAAGAACAACATCAAAATCGGGACAAGCAAGCTGAGGATAAAGCCACTGACTATGGCGACTGGCACGCACCGAACGCCACCTGTGGTTTGAATGACAGGTAATGTGAAATCCATCGCTGTTGCGCCTGCATAACCAATCGATGTGCATGGGTAGCTCCGGATCAGCACAGGAATAAGTACCAAAGCAACTAACTCTCTTAACAACTCAAGCATGAAAGAAGCGCCGCCATAAATAGGACCAAAGGCATCGCCCATCAAGATACCGGCTAAAGAATACCAGCCAAACCCTGAAGACATTGCCAAGGCTTTGAACAAAGGGATATCAAGGATATAAGCCGCAATAATACCACCAAGCATTGAGGTGGCGATGATTGCGACTGCGATTACCATACCGTGCTTGTTGAGTAAGATTTGACGAAGTGTTAGTCCGCTATTGCGTAACTGAATGCCAATAAAGAACAGTAGAACAAACAGAATCCATTCACTCGCGGTATCAACCCAATCAAGGCCAATAGGCAGAACTAAACCCGCAATAAGGCCGGAACCGACCACTAATATGAGTTTGGCAGACTCCATCGCCATAGAAGACAGGGGGAGTTTCTTATTACAGCTGTCTGTCTGGAGTGGCAGTAACTTATCAATAGCAGGTAGCGCCATTAGGTTACAAACGCTTAAGCAGACAAAGAAAGTGGCCGTGTATAGAAGAATTGTCTGCAGGTTACTGCCTAGGTTATCGAGTGCGGCTAAGCTTAGTCCCATCAACGCGAGAATCACGTAGATCAACCGCGAAGTAGAGCGGTTGATAAATTCTAGCCTCTGAGTGTTCGAAATTGAAAAAAGATACCCCACGACGAGTGGCGCAAATATAAAGATCATCCCTGTAAACATGCTTTCCCCATTGCATTGACTTCATATTGCATTTACTAGCAATTTAACAGTAACTTAGAAGCCGCTAGTATTGATCACGTCACTTAGCTTTGCATTAAAATCCTGTTTGCTCAAGTTGCTTAATTTATAAAGTACTTCCGCTCCTGTCACGTTTAGTTCTACTTCGTGCTCATCAATGTTCTCATCCTTGTTTCTAAACATCAGTAGGTGGTTAGCTATTCGCGCAATATCAAGGTAAGACACCTCGCGCTCTTCGTGATTATTAATGGTGTTGCTGCACACATCGATAAAGTCGCTGTCGAAACCCCAGCGTCTAAGGACCAACTTACTGGTTGCTGAACATTGGCCTTGGAATATTTGCAGTGCGATGTCGTGATCTAAATAGTTCCCGTTGTCTAGGTAGAGGTGATATTCACTAACCAAACAGAACAAGCCAATGTCTGCAAGTAACCCAACAAGTAGTGACTTTTCATGCTCTAGATAACGGTATTCGGTAGGGGATAGTTCTTTAAATAGGTTAGTGACTAACACCATAGTTGCGGCGAGTTCTTTTGATACAGAAGCGCTCTGAACCAATAGCTCGTTGCACTCTTTATTCAAATTGACGGAATGTTTAAGTTGTTCAATAGCCTGGGCCGTGACAATGTCACGCACTCTCAATATACCAAGACGCGATACGGCCGTCATAACATCGACACAAGTAATATTGCGTCTGTTGAAGACAACTGAGTTAGCAACTCTGATCACGATTGCTGTCAGCCCTGGGTCTTCAAGTAAGCACTCGGCAACTTCGGCGACGCCTGTTGGTTCAAGAGTACAAAGCTTTTGAATTTTAAGTACAACCTCAGGAATCGGAGGAAGAGTTATTTTTCCCGCTGAGATGGAATGTCCAACAAGTTGGGCAAACTCGGATTCTAGGCCCTTAAGGAGAAGAGCTTTATTTTGTGGTAGCCAGAAAAATGATAAATGATTCATATTAAGAGTAAGAACATGTATGTCGTACCATTTTACAAGCCGCGATGCTGCGAGGCAATACTCATCGAACCACATAAGCTTTGATAACTTGAACGGGGGTATCATTAAGAATTAAATTCTTGGCGTGATTTGATAGTTTAATGTGATGTAAATCATTAAAAGTAAGGATATTCAACTGATTGATGTGAGCTGCGCCCTGACTTATTTTTCTTTTCGAAGTATCATTTATTTCAAAGGTGACAAACGAAACCATAATATTCACCTAAACATTAAATAGATTTAAAATTTTTCGCATAAAAAGCTGCTTGTCTGGCGATCAACCTAATCGGGGTAATTTGATTAAGGATCAACGGATATGACCGAGACAGCATTTATTAATTACGTGAATCAATTTGGTGAACATCAAAAGCGCTCTATGTTTGGAGGTATTGGCCTCTTTCAAAATGACGCTATGTTCGCTTTGTTGAGTGAAGATTGTGTATTCATTCGAGGTGGGAAGTTATTAGATAAAAAGCTGACGGGGCTTGATTGTGAAAAGTATCGTCACGTAAAAAAGCAGACGACAGCAACCGTGAATTACTACGACATCACGGATCTCTTTACGTCTGAGCATCCTGAATTGGATAGTATTATTCGTACTTCAATCGATAATTCAATTCAGCAGCGTAGCTTCAAAAAATCATCTGCTAGCCGTAGATTAAGGGATTTGCCTAACATGCAACTGACGTTAGAACGCATGGTTAAAAAGGCTGGAGTGGATGATGTTTCAATGTTTATGCAGTTGGGTGCATCTGAAGTGTTTAATAAGGTTCGCGAAGCGTACGGAAACGATGTTGACCTAAAATTACTTTGGAAGTTTGCGGGTGCAATTGATGGTATTCACTGGAAACTATTACAAGAGCCACGCAAGCAGCAATTATTAAAGAGCTGCCACTAAAGATATCGCCTGTATATGCATAAGATTACTGTTTATATATAAAAACCGAGGGATTTCCTCGGTTTTTTGTTTCTATCTAGCCCGTTTTAAAGGCTAAGCCCATATGAAGAGCTTTCTCGTTTTACTTAAAGCTTGAAACGAGTCGTGAACATTAACTGATCACCGTAGAAATCATTGATACGAACTTCTGCACCTAAAGAGAAAAGCTCTGTAGAGTGGAAACGCACGTAAGCAGAACCGATCCAATCATCTTTATCATCGATAGAAACGTAACCGCCTTTGCCGCCAACTTCTAGTTGTGGGCCAAGCCATTGACGAACACCAACGTTGAATTCCATACCAACATCAGGAGAGCTTTTCGCAGCTGGTTGAACTATACGAGCTAGCATTTCACCCGTTAGATCTGCCCAGTTGTTAATTGGAGCGTGGAAACCAAGACCTACAGCAGAGTCGTAATCGCCTTCAAATTCTGAATCGATACGCGCTACTGCGTGAGCATTCGGGTGGATTGACTTACTGAACGCCCCACCAAATGTAATTGGGCTCGCACCGATACGAGCGTCAAAGTAATCGTAGCTAAAGTTGCTCATTACTTGTGCTTGTTCATTTGGTTGTCCATCGACAGCTAGTGCTTGGCTAGAAGCCAATAGCATAGCGGTAGTAAGTAGAATTTTGCGCATAACGACCGTAAACCTTTATTAGTGTTGATCCCTTTGGTTTGATAAAAAATAGCCAAACCATAAACATTGAGACAGTTTAATCTAACTCGCGGAAAAGTAACCCATAAAAATGCTATTCATTTGTCATTTGGCTAAAAAATAAGCAAGTAAAGTACTGCTCTGTTACAGAGATCTCATGTTTTAGGGTTATTTAACAAAATCTAGTATCCATTCACTTGTTATTGATAACTATTAGATACACTTAATTTACTCGCTGTTATACTAGGGCGTGTTGATCTTTCGTGAGTGTTTTTTGAACAGCATGGTAAAGAGTT
>NZ_JBFSPI010000132.1:0-7719 GCF_041464685.1 Vibrio sp. 10N.237.312.B06 | reverse complement strand
AGCCAAATATCCGTTCAGGTTCAAGCAATAATGCTTATCCGAACGGCATTAACTCAACCGAGTGGCTTTTTAATGTCTGAAATTTTCTGAGTCTTTTTCAATTAGCGAATAGGTTATTCCGTCACAGCTTCCTGTTTGAAGCATGGGCTCTTTAACGTGTTCATCTTCTCGATTTCACTGGTTAAACGCAGTGAAAGCAACGCTTTTTGGTTTGAAGCAAAATCGAACATAACGATGGTCGCAGTGCCGATTGTCGTCAGCTTCTGTTGAGCCTTACTGACGATCGCGTATTCCATGGTGAAGCGGTCGTCTTGAATGTCTGTAACACGCGAACCGATCATCAGCGTGTCTGGATACGTGACTGGTCTGAAATATTTACAATAAGTGTCGCCAAGAACAGGGCCAACTTTGGTAATCGCCATCTCTTCCATCAGCTCGACATGCTTGAAAAAATCTAAGCGAGCAGTTTCGAAATAACGAAAATATACGGCGTTGTTAACGTGATTAAGCGCGTCCATTTCTCCCCAAGCGACAGGGATTTCTGTTACTACCGGGTAGTCAGATAATAGTGCTTCCATGCGAACTCTCTTATTGTTATCTGTGTAGTTAGTGTTATCTGGGTAATTAACGTTATCTGCTTATCCTTCATCGGGATAAGTTGTTATTGGAATAAAAACCCTACCGTTAAATTAACAAAACTGCAACACATGTGATTTAAGTTTTTGAAGCTTGAAACCACACAATGTCAGGGACTTAGTCTTTCATTACTTAATGACTTGAACACATTTGCTCCATAACTCAGCGATTAAGGTGTTTGAATTGCAGTTCAACTAAGCGTTGGTATAATTCGCAGCTATTGATGAGAGACTGGTGGTCGCCGATGTCTACTAGCTGCCCTTTATCTAGCACCGCAATCTGGTCGGCGTGTTTAATTGTTGATAATCGATGGGCGATAATGATCGTCGTTCTGCCACGCATTAACTCTTCTAAAGCTTGTTGAACGTGATGCTCACTTTCACTGTCTAGCGCACTGGTTGCTTCATCCAATAAGAGAATATTCGGATCTTTTAGGATGGCACGTGCGATTGCGATACGCTGACGCTGACCGCCAGACAATCTCACGCCACGTTCACCAAGAAAGCTGTGATAGCCTTCAGGTAAGTTCTGAATGAACTCGTGTGCGTGCGCTTTTTTCGCCGCTTCGATAACTTGCTCGTCCGTTGCTTCTGGGTTGCCGTATCGGATGTTATGGAATACATCGTTACTGAACAGAGCAGGTTGTTGCGGTACAAGCGCCATCTGCTTTCTTAATTCATTTGGATCAAACTGATTCAGTTCAACACCGCCTAACGTTACTTTGCCTATTTGTGGGTCGTAGAAACGTTGCAGCAGTTCAAATAGGGTGGTTTTACCTGCGCCAGATGGACCAACCAATGCCAACACTTTACCTTCATGGGCCGTTAGCGTGAGGTTGCTTGTTGCGGGCTGGTCGGGTCTTGATGGGTAACAGAAGGTCACATCATCAAAAGCGACTTCTGGTGTTACGTTATCCAGTGATGTTGGGTTTTCTACAGGCGCAACAATGTGGCTTTCAACTTGCAGAATTTCAATTAATCGTTCTGTCGCACCTGCCGCACGTTGCAATTCACCCATCACTTCAGAAATCGTACCTAGTGATGAAGCGACCATGATCGCATAGAAGACAAACGCCGCTAAGTCACCCGCCGACATCGTGCCGTTGATGACATCGCTGCCACCAACCCAAAGCATGCCTGCAATCGCACTGAACACGATAACAATCACACCAGAGATAAGAATCGCGCGTTGTTTTACACGTTGGCGACCAATCTCATAAGCCTTTTCTACTTCAATTGCGAACGATGCTTTCTCTTGCGCTTCTCGGCTGTAGCTTTGCACCGTTTTGATGTGTTCAATCGCTTCGCCAGCATAAGAACCCACATCAGACATCGAATCTTGGCTTTGGCGAGATAGGGCTCTCACTCGTCGACCGTATACCAAAATCGGAATCAGGATAAACGGCACTGAGGCCAACACGATCAGCGTTAGCTTAATGTTGGTCGCGAACAGCATGATGATTGCGCCAATACACATTAATGCGCTACGCATCGCCATAGAAAACGACGAACCAATAATGCTTTGAAGCAGAGTTGTGTCGGTTGTGATACGCGACATGATGTCGCCACTGCCATTGGTTTCAAAGTAACTCGGATGAAGTGTCACCACGTGATTGAAAACCGACAGGCGAATATCTGCACTCACACGCTCCCCAACAGAAGAGACTAAATAGAAGCGGAAAAAGGTGCCAATCGAGATCAACACGACTACAACCATGATGAATTGAATCGCACTGCCTAAATCTGAGAGTGATTGTTGGCTAAAACCTTGGTCGATAAGAAGGCGAATACCGTGTCCGACTGAAAGGGTTAAGCTCGCCGTGAAGATCAAAGCGATCAGCGCTGCAATCACACGGCCTTTATAGGGCTGAATAAATTTGCTGAGCTCAAATAAAATACTGAGGCTTTTCTTCTCAGGTTTGGGTTGTGGCGCTTTTTGATTAGATCGTTGAGCCGTTCGCTGGGTAGAGTCACGCGTAGAAGAGACGTCGTTTTGCATATGACTGCCTTAATGTGTTGTCGCTTTAAGAGTAGATGGCTTGTTGTTTGTACGTACATGTCACGAATTAAGTGCTAGTCGTTCGTAAATGTTTGTTGCTTACAAGAGAAACCATTAAAGCACGCATCGCTGACTGATGCTTCCTAGGATACTCAATTTTCGGACTTTGATGCCTAGCAAGTGAGGGAATCTTACTGTTCAAAAGGAACATTAAGCATTTAGTGGCGCTTGAAATAAAGATCAAACGAGCTATTTGATTCTAATTTTTATGCATGTGAGCGTAAGCCAATGGCGAATAGAAGCTACAGGTTCTTAGCTATTGTACTGATTTTTTAATTGGAAGGGAAACGTTTGCTTTTGCCCCGACATTAAGCTTATCAGTAACTTGTGACTTTTGGTTGTAAGACCAGTTATAGCGACTGTTTTTTGCGCAACTTTCGTCACAAAAATTCAACAAAATAGTTTTTTATACATTTTTCTTGCATAAAACCTCGAATTGAATAGAATAACCAACAAATGACAATTAATGCAGTATTGTGGCATGAGTATTCAAGTAAAGAGCATCAACAAATCATACGGTAATACCCAAGTTCTTCATGACATCAGCTTTGACTGTGAAAGTGGCGAAACCTTGGTATTGCTTGGCCCAAGCGGCGCGGGCAAGAGTTCATTACTGCGTGTATTGAACCTGTTAGAAATCGCGGACAACGGCGAATTAGACATTGCGAACGAGCAATTCGATTTTTCAAGCCAGATCCAAGAAAAGCAGGGGCTTAAACTTCGTCGTAAAGTTGGCATGGTGTTCCAACAATACAACTTGTGGCCACATATGACGGTGATGGAAAACTTAATTGAAGCTCCCACCAAAGTGGCGGGTTTAGATAAGCAAGAAGCCATCAAGCAAGCTCAAGAAGTACTAAAGACACTTCAACTTGCCGACAAAGCAGACGCTTGGCCACTTCAACTGTCTGGAGGTCAACAACAGCGTGTTGCGATTGCACGTGCGCTGATGATGAAACCGGATGTGTTGTTGTTTGATGAACCAACAGCGGCGCTTGATCCTGAGATCACCAATCAAGTTGTCAGCATTATTAAAGAGTTGAGTGGAACGGGCATTACTCAAGTGGTTGTGACTCACGAAGTTGATTTCGCGAAGAAGATTGCTAGCCACGTTCTGTATCTAGAAAAAGGGTACATCGTTGAACACGGCACCAGCGATTCATTCGTTAATCCGCAGACACCTGAGTTTGCCGAGTATTTGACTCACTAGATTAGTGACTCATTAAACCTGAGTTAACGCATTGGATTCACATAGCCCAAGATTCAGCTAATTTACTTGATTCGGCTAATCACAACACAATTTAGTCAAACATAGATTCAGTTAAAACAAATCAAATTATAAAAATGGCCACAGGTCAAAATCACACAGATTCGGAGTAACAAAATGAAAAAGATTCTACTAGCTTCACTTATCGGCCTTTCTTCTGCAGGCATGGCTGTTAATGCATCGGCACAAGACGAAATCAAATTCGCAATGGAAGCGACTTACGCACCATTCGAATACATGGACGAGAACAACCAAATCCAAGGTTTTGACGTAGACCTAGCAAACGCACTTTGTGAAGAGATGAAAGCGACTTGTACTTTTCACAACCAAGCATTCGATAGCTTGATCCCTGCACTTAAATTCAAACGTTACGATGCGGCTATCTCGGCAATGGACATCACAGAAGCGCGTCTTAAACAAGTGAACTTCTCTAACGCATATTACGACAACTCTGCAGCATTCATCTCTTTCGAAGGCAAAGTAGCAGACCAAGCAGCACTAGAAGGTAAGCGTGTTGGTGTTCAAAACGGTTCTACTCACCTGAGCTTCCTACTTGAGCAAATGACTGGCGTAACAGCGGTACCTTACTCAAGCTACCAAGATGCATTCATCGACATGAAAAACGGTCGTATTGATTCTGTATTCGGTGACACAGCCGTTGTAGCAGAATGGTTCAAGAAAGAAGACAACCTAACGTACGTTGGCGACCAAGTAACAAACCAAGAGTACTTCGGTAACGGCTTTGGCATAGCAGTAAACAAGAGCAACCAAGAACTTGTAGACCAGCTTAACGTTGCACTTGCAGCAGTAAAAGCGAACGGCGAATACGACAAGATCTTCAACAAGTACTTCGGTAAGTAATTTATGGAATTAACGGGTTACTCTTTAGGGCTCGTCGAAGCAAGCTGGATGACTGTTCAGCTTGCATTCGTAAGTCTATTGGTTGGATTGGTTCTAGCAGTTTTGTTTGCAAGTGGTGAGATGTCTCGTCGTATTGCAATCAAATGGCCAACGACTGCATTTGTGACGATTGTTCGTGGTTTACCAGAAATTCTGGTCGTACTGTTTATCTACTTTGGTTCGACACAAGTTCTGTTTATGATCACTGGCGACTTCATCGAAGTGAGCCCGTTCTTATCTGGTGTTGTTGCACTGTCACTTATCTTTGCTTCTTACGCGTCACAAACCATCCGTGGTGCTTTGAAAGCAGTAAGCAAAGGGCAGAGAGAAGCAGCAAGCGCGCTTGGTATCTCTCAATCACGTTCATTCTTTCGTATAGTTTTACCTCAAGCGGTAAGACACGCGCTACCAGGGTTAACCAACCAATGGTTAGTGTTACTAAAAGACACTGCATTAGTATCGCTGATTGGCGTAACGGATTTGTTGAAACAAGCACAACTAACATCAGCGGCAACGCACGAAGCATTTACTTGGTACGCGACAGCAGCAGCAATCTACTTGGTCATCACTTTAATCACACAAAGATTGGTAAAAGTGATTGATGGTAAGTTCTCTATTCAAGGTTTGGGTAACAAAGGGGCAATGGCATGAATCAACAATACCTCCCTCAAATGCTTGAAGGCTTAGTGACCAGTCTTCAACTCACAGGCGCTTCATTGCTGGTTGGTTGTATCTTGTCACTGCTGATGACGGTAACGCTAATCTTAAGAATACCTGCGATTCACTGGTTCACTCGTGGCATCATCACGCTGTTCACCGGCACACCATTATTGGTCCAGATCTTCTTGGTGTATTACGGTCCGGGTCAGTTCGATTGGATTCGTGAAAGCTTCATGTGGACTTGGTTAAGCCAACCTTGGTTCTGTGCAATGTTAGCATTGGCTTTGAACACTGCAGCGTACAGTACGCTACTGTTCAGAGGCGCATTCAACGCCATTCCAGCAGGGCAGTGGGAAGCATGTCGCGCACTAGGAATGGACAAAATCGCAACGCTTAAAGTGTTACTGCCATACGCACTACGCCGCGCCGTTCCAGCATACTCGAACGAAGTAATTCTAGTCTTCAAAGGCACGTCACTGGCAAGCACCATCACCATCATGGATTTGATGGGCTACGCTCAACGTATTAACGGCCAAACCTACGACACGCTAACCGTGTTCGGTATTGCTGGCGCATTCTACTTAGCAGTAAACGGCATACTAACGTTGATCTTCCGTCAAGTAGAGAAGAAGGCCCTCGCATTCGAAGCGGCGTAAGCTAGCTACTCACAAGTTTAATTAACGTATAAAGCCTGCCATTTATGTTCGCATAGATGGCAGGCTTTTTTGTGTTTGGGGTATGTGTAGAGGTGTTGTGCTTATATACAGTTCGGGAAGATTTTTGCCAGAATCATACTATACGGAAAGTTTCTGCACTTTGTCATTCGATGAGTTTATCTATGTTTTAAGTCACTGAAATTGGTCGGTTAATTGTAGTAGAGTTCCGCCCATATGAAACTAGATAGAATGATTCTGTTTTTGAATGCAGAATTTTTCGGTCTAAGAGCTGTTGAACTAAGCCGCTTCGCGGAGGGCTTTCCTCTCACTTACCTGATAGACCAAACTTATGATGTATCCATAGATTAAGGAATACATCATGACCTTATTAAGACAACAACTTATCGATGAAATGGCGGTTCGCCGTTTTTCTCCGAAAACCCATGCAAGCTATTTACGTTGGGTTAAAGATCTATCTACTACTTACGATCTGTCCCCCGATTTACTCACTGATCAACAGATTAGTGCGTATTTACGTACGCTCACCACAGAGCGGAGCTTAAGTAGTAGTACTTGTGCTCAAGCTTTGAATGCCATCTTGTTCTTTTATCGTGCCGTTTTGAATAGAGAATTTGAAGAGCGACTGGTTCCCCCGATTAAACGCGCCAGTAAAATACCGGAGCTGCTTAATCGCGAGGAAGTAAGAAGTATCATTAGTCATTGTCGAAGTCTTAAATATCAGACCGCACTTGAAATGTGTTATGGATGTGGCCTACGTGTCAGTGAGGTCGTAGGCTTGTACGTGAAAGACATTGATGGTACGGCGAAACGACTGCACATTCATTGTGGTAAAGGTAAAAAAGATCGCTTTGTTCCACTGGGTGATAGCCAACTGAATCATCTTCGAAATTACTGGTGTCATTATCATCCCACCGTAGTGCTGTTTCCCAGCCTAGAGCCCGAAAAGCCATTGGGTATTAGCTCTCTGCAGAAATGCTTCAAAGCAGCAAAAGTTGAGGCAAACGTCAGAAAATTAGGAGGAATACACGCCTTGAGGCACGCTTATGCGACTCATCAGCTTGAATCGGGCATGCCTTTGAATGTTCTTCAGCGTTACCTCGGACATTCGAATATCAAAACGACATTGAGGTACACCCATTGGATAGGTCATCACAACGAAAGCTCGGACGGAAGTAAGTTCGACTTAGTTGCTCAACTATGGGAGGAGAGCGAATGAACGCATTATCTCCTTACCAAGCCGTATTAACACAAGGCTTAGAAGAGCTTGATAAAAGCAAAGTCACACCGAGACAGTGGCAAGTGCTTAACCATTTAAGAGACTGCCGAACAGAGCGTATGGGCAGCTACGACTGGCGTTGTCAGCAATGTGGTCATGAAACGCGTTGGTACTGCTCTTGTCGAGACCGTCATTGCCCCAATTGCCAAGAGCAGATGAGACAGCAATGGCTAACAAAGCGAAGCCAAGATATTTTACCTGTGGCCTACCATCATATGGTTTTTACCTTACCTCACGAGTTCAAT
>NZ_JBFSPI010000131.1:0-7730 GCF_041464685.1 Vibrio sp. 10N.237.312.B06 | reverse complement strand
AACGGTACATGGGCTAACCTAAATATCGAGTCGATAAATCCTTGCAGCGCTCTCAGCGGCATAGAAAAAACTCGTTTCACCATTAGTGCTGTCGTGATGGCTAAATCACTGAACCGACGTGGCCTCCCGCGCTTATTCTGTTTGCTTTGCGCCCACCCGCTTATCGCTTCTTCATCAATCCAAAAGGTCAAAGAGCCACGGTTAATAAGTGATTGGTTGTATTGCTTCCAGTTGGTTGTTTTGTAACGTGGTTTAGGCATGAGGCTACGAGAGATAGTGGACGTAGCAGATCAGATCGTAGGTTCTGGATTTAGTTCCATTGAATTACGCAACAAAGCCGCTAAGAAGCTTCAAGGTAAAGGTAAGTTAGGAGCGCTGTCTAAAACCCAGAAACTCTATGGGATAGAATCCCGCTTAAAAGGTGCGTCTATCGAGACACGAAAAGCTGAGCGTCAACGGCATGCTAAGCCGATACTGGATGAGATGTACGAGTGGATGACGACTCAACAAGTGATAGCTTCTAGCCCGCTGGGTAAAGCGATAAAATACACGCTCGGCCAATGGCCGAAGCTCATCCGCTATATTGATGACGGTCACTTATCGATAGACAATAATCGTGCTGAACGTGCAATAAAACCGCTGGATATAGGCAGAAAAAACTAGCTCTTCTCGACCAACCCTAACGGGGCTGAAGTGAGTGCGATGCTTTACAGTGTTGTTGCAAGTCAGGAGGGTGGTTGGTATAGCCCTGAAGGAGACGCATGTAACTACGGTAATGCTAATGTGTCGACATCTGACCGTGGGACCTCTTCGTGGGGACAAGACCCAACGGCTCAAACCTGCTTAGTTTCAATCAAAAAGTATCAGGAAAAAAAACGAAACATTGATTGTTTTGAAGGTCCAAAAGTGGTTAAAGGGTAGCTGCTTGTAAGCTAAACCTCACTTAACAATGAGCTCTGACTTCATTACGTCAGAGCTCTTTGTTAAGTGCTATACAGACGAAGTGGCATAACGTTTCGGAGTTATACCAAAAGCACGTTTAAAGTTTCTTGTTAAATGGCTTTGATCAAAAAAGCCGCACTCTAAAGCGGTATTAGCACAACTATCCCCTCATTACCGCATTCTTCTGTCTGTCCCGAATCGCTTTCGATGTTAGCTTTGCGTGATCACCATGCCTGCCAAAGAGTATTTCAAAGCAAACCGTCAGGATTCCTTTGTAATATCAAAAGCTGGCTCTTCTATAGCAATGTGCAACTGGCGAAGCAGACTAAAGAGTTCGGGGTCGTTTAGTATCGGTGATTTGATAAAGGGCAAAACATCCTGATCCGACTGCTCAAAATGGCGTTGTACCATCGCTAGTTCAAAGTAAAACATTCTATACTTCCAACCAGTGTGACAACCAGCAAAACCAGTATGAACTTCAGCAGGATTTATCGTCACGATCTGGTTTTCAGGAATAACGATATTATTGCCACGATAATAGAGACCTTCTGCCCCTTTCTCGATAACACCAATAGTAAGATCGTCATGCCAGTGCTTAGAAAATTCGAACTGTTGACAAGAGGCTTTCAGCAGTTCAGTACCTTCAAATGTGCCGCTTTGCCAAACCTTGGAAAATTACATCTACATAACCAGTTACTGTTTTGTCAGCAAATAGAGTTTATCGTCACATATAGTTAAGTAAAAGTGACTATTTCTTGAAGTGATAATTCAAATGTAGTTTTATACTCACTCCAACAATAGATATTTTCAGAATACAACATACCACAATAGAACAATCCCGTATTTGTTAAGTTTAGCCCATAAGAAGAGATAGTTAGCAAAGGCTATATCGGAAGATGGTAGCCAGAAAAACCGCTGAAAAAATAGCTCTGTTGATAGGTAGGTCAAACGATCTCAGTTAGATTTTAGGCCTAGATTACCATCTTTAAGTTAAATTTGGTTAACTTAAAATAACTAGAAGTGCCCACATGAACATAAAGAAGAAACTATTGATTGCCCAAGTCATCGGCATACTGATCCCTATTACTATCGTCTCTATTTTAGTTGCTAATATTCTAAAGAACCTCGCCTTGGATAATTTTGTATCCAGCAGTAACAACGAAATACGCCAGGTTGAAAATGCGGTTTCAATCTACTTTAAAGATATTGGAGAAAACCTCACCTATCTCGCAAAAAGCCCTCAATTGATCTATGCAGATGACAGCATAACTACCTACATGGGGAAACCGAGCGCAGAGATGACTCCGGAAAAAAATGGGTCTGTGGAACGGACTATTTACTCACTATTTGATCAGGTGGGTAAAACCCATCCTGAATATGCCTATATCTACATGGGAACTGAAGATGGTGGATTTATACAATGGCCTACAGGGGGAAGCCCTGAAAACTATGATCCTAGGGGCCGTCCATTTTATAAAGCTGCTAGCACCTCGCCTTCAGATATCGTTCGTGGACAGGCCTATTACTGGGAACCAGATGATGCTGTGATCTTAAGTACCACAAGGACATTTGACTCAAAAAATGGTCGAAGAGGTGGTGTTATTGCTATCGACGTTTCACTAAAAACTCTCACGGATATCATCAAAAATATCAAGCTTGGTGAAAACGGTTATCTAATGATGATCGAAGATTCAGGCAATATCCTGGTCGATGCAGGAAAGCCGGAAAACAGCTTTAAACAAATCGATGAACTTAGTGGAAGCTATCGCACAATTAATAATACAAAATCTGGCCTGGTCAATATTGAACTGGATGGACAAAGCTACATGGCTAATGTGTATGAATCTAAAGTGCTAGGCTGGAAGTTCGTTGGCATCATTAGTCAGGATGAAGTGATGAGCTCCCGTAATGAGACTCTGGAGCTCATTGTCTATACTGTGTCTGGGCTTATTCTCCTGTTCATATTTGTCGCTGCCCTATTCGCGAACACAATTGCTAAACCGCTACAAATTGTTTCTGACAGTCTTAAAGAAATCGCATCAGGTGAAGGTGATCTCACGAAGACAATCTCTATCGATTCCAAAGATGAAACTGGAAAACTGGCTAGTTACTTCAACCAATTCCTTGATGCAATAAAACTGATTGTTCTTCAAATCACCGAATCTGGTAAACAAATGCTTAACTCATCAGAGCAAGCGATCGAAATTGCAGGAAAAATGGCTGAAACATCGGATCGTCAAAGCCAAGCTCTGGAGCAAGTATCAACAGCATTCAATGAAATGGTTGCGACTGCCAACGAAGTATCTACTTCATGTGCTGCCGCAGCGGATTCTGCAACGGTTGGTCAAAAACTGGTTGATGAAGGTCGTCAGCATATTGATCTGGCAGTTCAAAGTGTCCACCTACTATCAGAAGCGCTAACTCAGTCTTCAAGCGAACTAAAGAGCCTAGAAAATGATACTCATGGAATCACTATGATTCTCGACACAATCAGAGATATTGCCGACCAAACTAATCTACTTGCATTGAATGCCGCTATTGAAGCAGCAAGAGCCGGAGAGCAAGGCCGAGGATTCGCTGTAGTTGCTGACGAAGTTCGCGCGCTCGCGAAGAGGACCGCAGATTCTACTCAGGAGATTGATGAGTTAGTCAACAGGCTTCAGGTTCAAACCAAACAAGTCACTCAACATATGAGTCATAGTCTCAATAATTCTAGCCAAACCGTAGAAATCACTCAGGCAGTACAGAGTAGCTTTCATGGAATTTCCAGTTCGGTTGACGTTATTCGTCAAATGAATATACAGATAGCAACAGCTGCAGAGCAACAGCATCAAGTTGCAGAAGAAATCAACGGTCATATTCATCAAATACATCAAGATGCTTTAGTGGTTAAGGATATTTCTAACAGTGCGAATGACAATGCCAAGGAGCTTGATGATATCGCTTTGAATCTGAATACCCTTGTTTCCAGATTCAGGACGTAATTGATTGGGCTAATCCAAAAAAGGTCTTCAATACAAAAATCAAACGCTCATTTGTGTATGCGTAGTCATAATTTCCACATACAATAAGCGTTGTGCAACAAACTAAAGGTGGTAGAAAATGTTCATTTCCGTTCGAGAGCAGCATCTTAACAAAGGACGTAAGTACTGCATTTTGCAGTACTAAAACTTATCCGAAGGGTAGATTCTGCCTCTGACCGCAAAACGATTTCTGTCGGGTGGACGACACTTGTTACCAAGTGCCGTCTCCCTAAGAACCCAGCGTGCAACTTTCACTGCACTAGGCTTAAGCCTCTACAAAGGCATCAAATGATACCCAGCAACTTATAAAGCAGTGAGAGCAGGTTCAATCCAAGAATTACGAGCTAGCCTTTTGTGTTTTCTCTTTCCCAAGTATTCTTGGTATTGAGGGTCGAAAGGTGTCACTGCGCTTCGGATCTTCACATGTCTTTCTATCGGCACTTTAGCTATTTGGAAAAGATTAAACTGGCAATCCATATCCTTTATCTTCTGCCAACCGTGAAACTGCCATTGGCCTTTTCGGTTGATGAAGTATTTCAAGGCGATCCAAGTTTTAGATTTTGTTGGATGTCGCCTTTTAGCCCAATGCCATAACGCTTGAAATAGTTTGTGACCGACATAACTGAATACCTGCTTAGCTACGCAGTGGCGATAATAGTTCGACCACCCTCTAAGCTTTGGGTTAATCAGTTTGATAAGGTCGTTCACCGGTAGGGTAACGTGCTTTTTGATGAGTCCGCGCAAGTTACTTAGGAACGTCAACGTATTGGCCTTGCTCGGTTTGATGAGCAGTTTTCCTTTGTACTTCCTATGGTTGAACCCAAGGAAGTCAAAACCGTCGTTGATGTGAGTAATGTGCGTTTTCTCTTCGGATAACGTTAAGCCTCGTACCGCTAAGAAGTCAGCAATCAGTGGTTTGATATCGTTCTCCAACACTTCCTTTGAAGCGCAGGTGACGACGAAATCGTCGGCATATCCAATAAAGTTAGCTCTTGCGCCTTTCTTAAGCGCGGTAGATTTAATGCGCTGTTCGAGACCCGATAACGTCATCAACATCAAGGTGGGGGATATAATTCCGCCTTGAGGCGTGCCTTCGTCGGTGTCGTAAAACAGCCCTTTGTCTACAAAGCCAGACTTTAGCCATTGCTTCAACATACGTTTATCAACAGCAACATTATCCATCAGCCATTGATGCCCAATTTTGTCGAAACAGGCTTTGATGTCCCCTTCAAGAACCCATTGTGCTGACCGTTTCTGACTCAAACAGATGAAACACTGGCCGATTGCGTCAGCCGTGCTGCGATTTGGTCTAAAACCATAACTATTAGGGTCGGCAAGCGTTTCGGACACAGGTTCTAATGCTAGAAGATGGAGAGCTTGTTGGGCTCTATCAATCATGCATGGAATACCCAGAGGCCTGAGCTTACCGTTCTTTTTGGGGATGTAGATACGCTTGAGTGGTTTAGCTTGATAAGCTTTCCGACTCAGTTGATTTACTGCTTTCATACGACGCGCGTCTGTGTTCCAGACAACGCCGTCTATTCCAGGCGTTTACTGCCTTTATTTTGAGAAACCCGCTTAACAGCAAGAAGTTCTGCTGAGCGAGAATGAGTCAGTATCCACTGCAATGCTTTAGCTTTGCCGTGTTTACCGTCTCTAGTTGCCTTTGCGATACGCATTTGAAGCTTTAAGACGTTCGCCTCTACGGCCTTCCAGTTAATGGATTGCCACTGTGCACTGTCAGAAGATGCACTAATCTCATTCGAAATCATCATTTGCTTTTCTTCCTTAATAAAGTTCTTCAAACTCTCTCGCAACGAGAGACCAGTTGGAAGTGGGCTCACTTTCGTGACCAGACACAAGTCTGTATCTACATCGTTACAATGCAGCCTTAGCTTTTTCCAACCTCCTATACCTGCATCACTATCGGCCACACAGGCTTTCCCAGAGGGAGTGATACAGGCTTACCATGTTCCGTATGCAGCGCGATGGTAGGTTAGGTGCCCGCTATGGTGCGAAGAGCGTGTTGATCACGAAAGAGCATTGGACAATCTCTTTCCTACTCTTAGTGCCTTTTGGCTACAGCGTATAAACCACTTCCGCTGCTTCGTAATATAACGCACCTTGAACGGATTCACGTGTGTTCACCATACTACCTGCCTAGCACTCACCCGATTTATGTGGTTATCAGGAGGAGCCTTCTCTCGCGATTTAGCTCCCGACAAGATAGTTTCTTGTCTTCGTTACATTGTCAGAGCCGCTACTTAATTCAGGCTCCTAGGCTCATCTGGTGATACAGATGGTCCATTCTTAACGCGATGGACAGCGCTGCATACGACCTCATGTCGCACGTCCAAAAATGAGTTTCAGAAGCATCGTTTAATCAAGCCAAGTGAGTACCTTATCAAACCCCTTTGGCGTTATATTGATGTACCAATCTAGATCCACTTTTTTGCGCATAACCAGTCCACACTCTTCAAGAGCTTTACATGAAACTCGGAAGTTGTTCGGGTGAATATCTCTCCCAAGCACTTGATTGACGGCCAGGTTGATGACGGTTGACTTACCTTCTTTTACTCCTTTAATGAACGCCTTGGCCAAACATCTTAAGACCTCTTTTTGAACCTGGCTCATTCTTGCTCTTTTCATTCTCTCTGCCTCTTAATCATTGCAACAATAATTAAATTAAAATTCTGAAAATTTGTTTATTTCATCAAGGGATAGGTTCGTGCTGGCTGCTATATGCTTGCATGTAGAGTCAGTATGAAGCCGACAGAGCGAAGCAACGTCAGTCAGCTCTTTACTCATTTAAAGAACAGCTTTGTTCGCGATTCTAAAGAGAGATATTTTTTCCTAGAACCTTATAGACCGTAGTCCTACTGCACTCTAACTCTTTACTGATCGCATGCTTGTTCATTCCTTGGCCTGCAAGCTCTTGAATACGTGTATGAAGCGTCTTATTAGGAAATCGGCCAAGATGCCTTCCTTCAGAGCGAGCACGCTCTCTGCCTTCATTACAACGCTGTAATATTCGTTTTCTTTCCATTTCAGCAAACGCCGATATGGTCGTATAAATAACTCGACCTACATCGCTATTGATATCTAAATCCCCCAAATCATGAAACACCAAACCCGCTTTCTTTTGCGCTAGTTGATCGGCAATTTGCAAAGCATCAATGGTATTTCGAGCAATGCGGTCGACTTTGGTAACATGAATAACATCTCCCTCCCTTGCAAAATCCAGCAACAGGTTAAGCTGTTTTCTATCAGAAGATTTACCGCTCGCTTGCTCTTGGTAAATTTTTTCACAACCAAGACGTTTAAGTTGTTCAAGTTGAACATCGAGCGTTTGGTCTTGGGTGCTAACACGAGCATAACCAATTTTCATAAAATGGCCTAAAAGTGAACTTAAAGATATTGATACACAAGTGTACATGTTCACTTTAAATTATAAAGACTAACTGAACAGTTATTAGATGATTGTGAGTAATGTCCATAAAGTTACACCTTAATGAACAGTTGTTAAAACAAAGCGGGGGAACAGCCTTAATCATTTCAACAATGATTAAGTCAAAAGAAAGATTTGGGTGCACCTTGGCATGGATCACAACACTGAATCAGGATACATGAGGTGATGATGAGCGTAAAACGCTTGTTCGGGGCGTTGTTGCATCGCTCGTATTTCGGAGCAGCACAATAATCACGAGGCTTCTACTGATATAATGCAGTTTTCGCCTCGAGGCTTACTTATCCATGCCAAACAAG
>NZ_JBFSPI010000130.1:0-7812 GCF_041464685.1 Vibrio sp. 10N.237.312.B06 | reverse complement strand
GAAATACGCGAAACGGGGTAGTTCTATCTTTAAATTTAATTACGCAACAAAGCCCAAAATATCGTGTGCAGACGCATCACAAGTAGGACAAACATATTTTTTTGCTAAAGGTAAGATTAATTCACTGATTGCCTTCGAATCACTGATTTCTGCACTTCTGATATTTACACTTATTGTTTCTCCTGATTGCTAAGCGGCGTTTGTATTCTATGATCACATAATGCAGCCTTTCTTTTTACGCTTCAACAATAAATCAATAGGTTAGTGATAAAGATAATGGGGGCGGTTTTCTGTGTGGCATAACTTTGACAGCTACCGAATTTGGATAACTTTTCGTAGGGCAAAACGCACGCCCCTAAATTGTGCAGAGCATTTGCTCTAACGAACTTTGGGGCAAAGGCGTGTTTGCCTAGATCAGCTTCAGCACGCGCTAGGACATAAACGAGTTAACGACCTCCCTAATTTAGCAAACCATAAATAACATCAAGTATTGCAAAATTTTGCAGAAAGCCGCTAACTTTAGTATGCCACAGTTAGTTTTCGTTACAGTAGCCTAAGTTGCATTATGAGCAATACAGACTCAAGGATATCTGCTTGTTATGATAACTGTTGCTCTACAAGCGTCTTCCAGAACCCAACACCGTGTTCCAAAATATTATCGTTAAAATCATAATGCGGGTTATGAAGAGCAGTACCTCCACATTCACCAACACCATTCCCAACTAGCACATAGCACCCTTTTACTTCGCGTAACATGAACGAGAAATCCTCACTGATGGTGAAGCGTTCACAAGCTCCATTCACATTCTCTTCACCAACAACCGCTTGTGCTGCTTTCACTGCATGAGCCGTCTCTTCAGGCGTGTTAATCGTTGATAAGAAGCTGTTGTTGAAGTGGTATTGATAATCAACACCTGCTGACATGCACTGGCCAGCGACGACACGCTCAATCGCTTTCTCAATTTTATGCAATGCTTGATCGGTAAAGCTGCGAGTGTCACCAGAAATAGTCACTTGCGAAGGAATCACATTCACGGTTCCATTGGTAACAAAGTTAGTCACCGAGATAACCGCCGTCTCATCAATGGCGCTCAAATTACGCGAAACGATGGTTTGCAGTGCTGTGACCACCTGAGCTCCAACAACAATCGGATCGGTTCCCATGTGTGGCATCGCCGCGTGGCCGCCCGTCGCTTTGATCACAATCTCAAAACTGCTTTCACTTGCCATAAGCGAGCTTGGACGAGTCACAAATTTACCTTCTGGGATACCCGGTAAGTTATGCATAGCGTAAATCGCATCCATATTCCAACGAGTGAACAGGCCATCAGCGATCATCGCTTTCGCTCCTGTGCCTCGCTCTTCATCTGGTTGGAAAATGAAGTATACAGTGCCATCAAATTGCTTACTGGTTGCTAACTCTTGCGCCGCACCCAGTAGCATCGCGGTATGGCCATCATGTCCACAAGCGTGCATCGCTCCTTCATGTTTTGAAGCGTGACAAAAAGTGTTCTGTTCATGAATGCGCAGCGCATCCATATCCGCACGTAGACCAATCGAGCGATCGCTTGTGCCATTTTTCAGAATTCCAAGCACACCTGTTCCGCCAATACCGCGGTGAACTTCAATGCCGAACTCTTCGAGCTTGTTCGCTACGAATTCAGATGTTATGAACTCTTCAGTACCGAACTCTGGATACTGATGTAAATGGCGGCGCCATTCTGTAACGTTGGCAATGTTAGTCATGGAAACTCCAATAAATACTTAAAATTAATTTGTTAAAACTGTTTTAGGTGTCATCCCGCGGGACTTGTTGGATGCTGCAAACAGCATCATTGCTACAATAATCAAGCCAACAGCCAGCGTCCTAAAAGGTGTGATGGGTTCGCCAAACACCAAAACAGCGATGAAAAATGCAGACATAGGGATGAGGTTTAAAGCCATACTGCTGCCTTCAACACCAACACGCTCTATGCCGTATATGTATGCGATGTAGCCCAGCCCTGATACAAAGCCACCTAGCACGATAATGCAGAGTAACGACCAAGAAGGGCGAATCACTAGTAACAGGCTTGGTACATCGGGGCCTGAAACCAGTAAGTAAATGAAAAATCCAACCGCCGCAAAACCAAATTGATAATGCATGGTGCAAGTTGCACCGTATTTTTCTGCAAGCTGAGCGCGCAAATGAGTCACCGACGCAAAGCTCAGCACACTCAATAGACAAATCAGGTGCCCGATGTTTACTCCTCTATCTTGAGACGTAAACGGAGGAGCTAGCACTAACATGCTGACGCCAACTTCGGTTTGCTTTGAGTTTTCTTGTGGATCATTGCCGAGAAAATCAGGACTAAAGATAAAACAAAGAATGCCATCATGTAGCGTAGCCACACCAACAATCGCGCATCAATGGTTTGTAATGGCAAGGTAGCTAATGCGCCCTCTGAACCCCATAACAACCCTACGCCAATCGCTGCAATCCAACCTTTAGTCACTGATTTCATCACTTAGCTCGCTTCTGGTGTTGCCTTTTTATCGCACGCTAAATTTTCTGAAGATTGTTCTTCCTGCTTTGTCTCAAACTTCGTGAACACGTAAAGTGCGACCACAATTAATGAAACAACGATGGTTTTGCCCATTGCCATCTGTTCGCCAAGTGTTAAAACCGCCACTAAGTAGCCAACCAAAGGCATTAGGTTTAATGCCATCGTTGCCTTTTCGACACCGATACGCTTGAAAGAATACAATTGAATCAAGTAGCTACCGCCAGAGATCCCCGTACCTAAGAAAATAAGCAAAGCAATTAACAGCGGGCTAGAGAAGATAATGTAAATCTGAGATAGGTCTAAGCCCATGGTCAATACAACGATGATGCCCATTACTGCAACTGAGATGTATTGGTAAAGCATCGAAACAACTGAACCGTATTTGTCCGCTAAACTAGCTCGTAAGTGGGCTGTCCACGCTAACGCCAACATTGAACACGTCACGTAAACGTAACCTAGTAGTGGCGTACCACCTTCAATGGAGTTTGTCGGACCAACACTCATTGCGTAAATACAAACCGCCGAAGCAATGAAAGCACCCCACTGAATCTTGTTCATACGGAAGTTCATAAACATCATGCCAAAGAAAACCGTCGCGAACGGCTGCATGCCTTGAATAACACCGTTTTCAGTCGCACCAATGTGAGAAAGAGAAAGGAAGTTGAACAGTGAAAACACCCCTTGTCCAACGATGCCACAAAGCGCAATGCGACCAATATCTTTGGTATCGATCTTTAACGAAGAACCCAGGTCAGCGCTTAAGCTTTTGCTACGTGATGTAAAAAAGAAAATGATGGAAAGGCCAATTACCGCAGTAACGTAGCGGAAAAATACCAATGTCATCGGGTCCACAGCCATAGAGAGCGGCTTAGATACCACCCCAGTTACGCCCCAGATACAGGCAACAGCAATGGCAGCAGTCCATCCTAAAAATGTGTCTCTGTTTGTTGTATTCATTTTATCTTCCGTAATCTTGTTTCTTATTGAATAAGAGCGATGCATCACCGCCCAGTTTTTTATAATTTTTATATGCTGACTCCAGAATCCAGAGTCAGCTTTTGTAGGGTGTTTAATTTGTACGGTGTTAAATTTTGAGCTAAATAATGATCAGTTCTGGTTCAGCTCGTTCGCTCAACCATTCAGCGCCGTCTTCAGTGATCACGATGTTCTCTTCGTGAACCATCGACTTACCCGGCGCGTAAACCATGCCCGGTTCTAGTGTCATCACCATGCCTGGCTTAAGTACTGTGTTGTCGGTAGCCGTGTTAGACGGGCGCTCTGTCAGCTCCATACCTAAACCATGACCTAGACGACCAACGTCGTTACCCAATGCACCATTGGCTTCTAGTACTCCCCACATCGCGTTATAGATGTCCGTCGTGGTTGCGCCCGGTTTCGCTGCCTCGAAGCCTTTCGTGGTCGCTTCGTAAGTAGCGCGGTATGCCGCTTTGGTTTGCTCACTAGCATGACCAAATGCCCAGTTACGGTCGAAATCAGAGAAATAACCATCACGTACAGCACCCGTATCGATGATCAACACATCTCCCGGTTCAATGATGCGATCAGTTGGGCCCATGATGATGCTGTCATAACCATCTGGCCCTGAGCCTGCGATGATGTAAGGGCATTCGTCCGCACCTTCTAACAACATATCGATACGGAACTGTTTACAGATTTCACGCTCGGTCATGCCGGCTTTTGCGTAACCCGGAATCTTGCTAAACCCAACGTTAGTAATGCGGCAGATTTCACGTGTTTTCTCAATTTCAGCTTGTGATTTGATCTGACGAAGTTCATGCATTGCTAAAGACACATCAACAAAGTCTTTCTTAACCATGGTGGTTAATTTCAAGTAGTTGTTCACAGGCATACGTAGGTGAGATTCAATGCCCAGCGTTGCGCCTACTCGGCCATGACGACAAGGCAAAGAGTTCAATGCGCTAGCAACTAAGCTAATGCCATCATCTTCAGGACGAGGAGAAGGCCAAGTAATAATGTTGTCGACCCATGTTCCCGCCATACCACTTGCTCCGATTTCAGGAACAATCGCAATCGGCTTTCCTTCTGCAGGAACGATGACAAACCATGGACGAGTTGGGCTATGCCAAAACTGAGTGTGGAAGCCAGTGAAGTAGCGAACGTTTGGCTCGGTTGTGAAAATCATCGCATCCAGATTCATCTCATGCATGACTTTTTGAGCGCGTGATGTTCTGTGTTCAAACTCAGCTTGTTTGAAGCCGCGGTTTAGGTAGTTAGTCATTGGAACCTCTAATTATTGTATTTAGGTAGGCACTTCTGCTGCTCTTCACAACCAGTAACCAACCCTATAGTTCAATTTTGTTTACGTTACGGTGAGCATCTTACTGACATTTAAGTTAAATAATGTGACCAAGCTCTTATGGTTAACTATAGTGACCAGAAAACATCTAAAACTGGAAATATTGTTGATTACGATCAATTTTAGGTACTTATTTGTAACTTTAGACTTGTGTAGGAAGCGGATATATAGTCTTATAGTTACATGAAGTTAATTGGCAACTTGAAATACATCGAGTAACCAAAGATAATGAAAGGCAATTAAAGTTAACAACAGTGGTCTAAAATGAACGCATCAGCATATAAATCGTTTAACGTAGAATTCACCGACAATGACAGAGAGCATCTCGCACTGAACTTTCGCTTAGCCGAAACCATTGCCGATTTTATTGGTCCGCACTGTGAGGTTGTGATTCATTCATTCGAGAGCTTTGAAAAGTCGGTAGTGAAGATAGTGAACGGACACCACACGGGTCGAGAAGTAGGGTCACCTATCACCGATCTGGGGCTGAAGATGCTGAGTGTGTTTGAGAGCACTGGTGAGGTCACGCCAAAGAGTTACTTCACCACCAGCAAAGATGGATCGTTACTTAAGTCTACGACCTGTGTACTAGCTGGAGAAAATGGCAAACCAATTGGGCTGTTCTGTATCAATATGAACTTGTCTCACCCGTTTCCTGAGATCATAAAAACTTTAATGCCAGACATGGCTCATGCCCCTGTGGGTGTGCATGAGAACTTTGGAGCTTCAACAACAGAAGTGATTGAGCAAGCGCTTGAGCACGCTATTTTTGAAGTCGACAACGATGAGTCAGTCAACTTAAAAGGTCGAAACAAAGCCATTACCAAGCAGTTGCTTGAGAACGGTATTTTCGAATTAAAAGAGGCGACAGCATTCGTATCTGAGCGTCTTGGTATTACTCGCCACGCTATTTACAAATACATCCGCGAGTTTAGAGCATAGAAATCATATAAAGAGAAACGAAATGAAAACAAAAATCCATACAGATCTAGCACCAGCAGCAATCGGCCCTTACTCTCAAGGTATGGCATTCAAAGACCTAATCTTCACTTCAGGTCAATTACCGCTTGATGCAAAAACAATGGCGTTTGTTGAAGGTGGCATCAAAGAGCAAGCTCGTATGTCACTAGAAAATCTAAAAGCAGTTTTGGAACAAAGTGGTGGTTCACTGGATACCGTTATTAAAACCACATGTTTCCTATCTGATATGGAAAACTTCGTTGCATTTAACGAGGTGTACACGGAAGTATTTGGTACAGAGAACGCGCCAGCACGCTCTTGTGTTGAAGCCGCTCGTTTGCCAAAAGACGCACTAGTCGAAGTTGAAGCGATCGCTTACATCAAGTAATCACGTATTGCTTTTAGTGACTGCGTATAACAAAAAATAACTATGTAATGTTATTAACGACAAAGTAAGGTCATTGAACATCGCTTGATGGCCTTTAATTCCTCTGCCTGTATCTAAGTGTGCCCTATGTTAAAACTATCAAAAAATTCATTCTACACTGGACAAGTTTGCGAGCTATTCACTGTATCTCAAGCGCAACAAGCGCGTGAGTTTCACCGTCAGATCGAAGGTTACCAACCAACGCCACTTGTCTCTCTTCCTAATCTTGCTAATCACCTTGGTGTTAAAGCGATCCTAGTAAAAGACGAATCTAAGCGTTTTGGGTTGAATGCATTTAAAGTGCTAGGTGGCTCTTACGCTCTAGGTCGTCAACTGGCAAAACATCTTGGTATCGACATCTCTGAGATCAACCTTAAAACCGTTGCTTCAAAACTGGATAAGCCACTTGTATTTACGACAGCAACAGCGGGTAACCATGGCACTGGTGTCGCGTGGGCGGCTCGTGAAATGGGCCAAAAAGCTGTGGTTTATATGCCAAAAGGCTCGTCTCAAGCCAGTGTTAACCGCATTCAAGGTTTAGGTGCAGAATGCATCGTGACGGAAGTTAACTACGACGACACGGTACGCATGGCAAACCAAACCGCTCAAGATAACGGTTGGATGCTAGTACAAGACACAGCATGGGATGGCTATGAAGAGATCCCAACATGGATCTCTCAAGGTTACATGACCATGGCAGACGAAGCCGTCGAGCAAGTTCAAGAGCAAGAATTTAGCGCTCCAACTCACGTATTCTTACAAGCTGGCGTAGGTGCAATGGCAGGCGGCATATTAGGCTACCTTGCAGACAAGCTAGGCGCAGATACATTTGAAACCATCATTGCAGAGCCAGCAGCCGCAGATTGTATTTTCCGCTCAGGCGAAAAAGGCGAAATGGTCAACGTAACTGGTGAGTTGAACTCAATCATGGCGGGCCTTGCGTGTGGTGAACCAAACCCAGTGACATGGCCAGTATTGCGTGATTGCAGTAACTACTTTATCTCGGTTGATGACAGTATTTCAGCAAACGGGATGCGTGTTCTAGGTAACCCACTACAAGGTGACAGCCAAATCATCAGCGGTGAGTCAGGTGCGATTACACTAGGCCTTCTTTACCAACTTTGCCGAGAGGGCGCAGACCAAGCAGTACGTGATGAGCTAGGTTTAAACCAAGACGCAACCATCATGCTATTTAGCACTGAAGGTGACACCAACCAACCGCGATACCGAGACATTGTTTGGAACGGCTTACACCACTCTAGCTAACTAAAAAACTCCACAACTTCAATAATAAAGCCACGGTATTCACTGTGGCTTTTCGTTAAATCTTTGTCTCATCACCAAGTTGGACTGATGTTCACATATTTTACAACACGCGACATAACATTAGAAAATATTGGCTAGGCAGATCATACTGGTTTCGAGATGAGCATTTACTCTAAATGATTTTGGGGCAGAAATGAGTTAGAGATCCTAGTGACCCACATGTGATCACCAAGCGATTCTGTCGTATCGTAACTACCAAGCGACTTTGTCATTCG
>NZ_JBFSPI010000129.1:0-8118 GCF_041464685.1 Vibrio sp. 10N.237.312.B06 | reverse complement strand
GATTTGGTGGTCGATTAAAACCGAAATAGGCGGTCGGCTAGCTCCGAAATATGCAATTAATAACAGCTAGTATATTCGGAGCTTTTTTTGGGGTACCAGCCGCCTCAATTGCCAACATGAGATCAGTAATATGTCTTGTATCAATCTCATCGAGATGCAGTTTACAAATACTTTTTGAGTCAATGATTATCCATCGCCTAACTCGGGCAGCATGATCTTCTGACCAAGAGTCCTTTTTTTGATCCCACCACTTCAGAGCTATCGTAGAAAACAGCTTATTTTTATCTTCCCCCTTGCTACGCTTCCTCTCCCTGCGTTCATCCATAGGATTAATGCCGTGAACCAAAGATGCCCTTGCTTCTTCTGCTAATTTCCGCGCCTCGCTAAGGGATACGGAGGGGTACTTTCCTAAAGCCATTTCTTGGTACTTCCCTGAATACCTAAAACGAAACCTCCAAAGCTTAGAGCCATTTATTTTTATAAGTAAAAACAAACCATTACCATCAGATTTCTTAATCTGAGATTTACCTACAGGGCATGAGAAATTCTTAACATCCAGTGCTTTAAGTGCCATTTTAAACTCCTAGGAGGGGTACCAAATGAGGGGTACCATTATATTACACCACTAATTTTACAGTTTCAAAAACTACGATACCCCTCATCAAACCCCTTAAACCCGCAGAAGTCATGAGCTTACATTGGATACTATAGGAACTCAGAACAAAAGAAAGCCCCGCAAACACTTGGCTTGCGGGGCTTTACTGGACTTTACTGGATTAAGGCAGGACGTTTACATCATGCCGCCCATGCCACCCATACCGCCCATGCCACCCATATCAGGCATTGCAGGGCCAGAATCTTGTGGCTTATCAGTGATCATCGCTTCTGTTGTGATCATAAGACCAGCAACGGATGCTGCGAACTGAAGTGCAGAACGCGTTACCTTAGTTGGATCTAGGATACCCATAGCAATCATGTCGCCGTACTCACCCGTAGCAGCGTTGTAACCGTAGTTACCTTCGCCAGCACGAACGTTGTTAGCAACAACAGATTCTTCGTCGCCTGCGTTTTTAGTGATTTGACGAATAGGTGCTTCCATTGCACGTAGTGCAACACGGATACCTACGTTTTGCTCTTCGTTGTCACCTTCAAGGCCAGCAACTTTAGATGCAGCGCGGATAAGTGCAACACCACCACCAGCAACCACACCCTCTTCAACAGCAGCGCGAGTTGCGTGAAGTGCATCTTCAACGCGGTCTTTCTTCTCTTTCATCTCAACTTCAGTAGCAGCGCCAACTTTGATTACCGCAACACCGCCAGCTAACTTAGCTACGCGCTCTTGAAGTTTTTCTTTGTCGTAGTCAGACGTTGCATCTTCGATTTGTTGACGAATTTGAGAAACGCGACCTTTGATCATCACTTCATCGCCCGCACCATCGATGATGGTTGAGTTTTCTTTAGTGATCGTAATACGCTTAGCTTGACCTAGGTCTTCTAGCGTTACTTTTTCAAGGTCTAGGCCGATCTCTTCAGAGATAACCGTGCCGCCCGTTAGGATAGCGATGTCTTGAAGCATAGATTTACGACGGTCGCCAAAACCAGGTGCTTTAACCGCAGCCACTTTAACGATGCCACGCATGTTGTTCACAACAAGAGTTGCTAGCGCTTCGCCTTCTACATCTTCAGCGATGATAAGAAGTGGACGAGATGCCTTAGCAACCGCTTCTAGAGTCGGAAGAAGTTCACGGATGTTCGACACTTTCTTGTCGATAAGAAGAATGAACGGGCTATCTAGATCAACAGAACCGGCTTCTTGGTTGTTGATGAAGTAAGGAGATAGGTAACCGCGGTCGAACTGCATACCTTCAACTACGTCTAACTCGTCTTGCAGAGCCTGACCTTCTTCAACCGTGATAACGCCATCACGACCTACTTTTTCCATCGCTTCAGCAATGATGTTACCTACTGTCGAATCAGAGTTCGCAGAGATAGTACCTACTTGCGCGATAGCTTTTGTGTCTGAACAAGGAACAGAAAGGTTCTTCAGCTCTTCAACAGCCGCGATAACCGCTTTGTCGATGCCGCGCTTAAGATCCATTGGGTTCATGCCAGCAGCAACCGCTTTTAGGCCTTCAGCGATAATAGACTGAGCCAATACTGTTGCTGTTGTTGTTCCGTCGCCCGCCGCGTCATTCGCTTGCGAAGCCACTTCTTTAACCATTTGTGCGCCCATGTTTTGGAACTTGTCTTCAAGTTCGATTTCACGTGCAACTGAAACACCATCTTTAGTGATAGTCGGTGCGCCAAATGATTTGTCTAGAACAACGTTACGGCCTTTAGGACCTAGCGTTACTTTTACTGCGTCAGCCAGAACGTTTACACCTTCTAGCATTTTAATACGTGCGTCGTTACCAAATTTAACGTCTTTAGCAGCCATCTTAATTTCCTTTAAAATTCTTTATTCAGTCAGTTCAGTTTTATGGGTCGGATTACTCAACGATCGCCATGATGTCGTTTTCAGACATGATCAGAACTTCTTTGCCGTCGATCTTTTCAGTTTTAGTGCCGTAGCCTTCAGAAAAGATAACAGTATCGCCAACTTTAACGTCCAATGGTTGTACTGAACCATTTTCTAAAATGCGGCCTTTGCCAACAGCTAGAATAGTACCGCGCGTTGATTTTTCAGCGGCAGAACCAGTTAGAACGATGCCACCAGCAGATTTAGATTCAACTTCTTGGCGCTCAACGATAACTCGGTCGTGTAGAGGACGGATATTCATCGGTCGGATCTCCTGATAATTTCCATTTAATTTGATAGTTGCCACGATTGGCATGGGGTTACCCAATATGTTGGGGCGATGTGGAAGAACCCAAGGGGTGAAAGAGACTTTTTGTGAGGGAACTCAAACAACAATGGATGTAAAAAGAAAAATGGCTAGTGAGTAACACTAGCCATTTGAAGCTTAATCTTCTTTTCTAAACGCAAAGCGTACTAGAACAATCGCAACCCCAAGCATACCGCCTAACAATGTACCAAGGACAACGATCAAAGCACGTTTAGGTTTGTCACGAGCGGCTGGCGGTTCAACATCACTTAGGTAACGAAATGCGTAAAAATCAACGGTTCGATCGATTTTAATACTGTCGAACATATCTAACTGAGCCGTTATCTGGAGAAGACGAGGCTCTAAAACAGTGAGATTTTTTACAGACTCCAAAATCTTGATTTTTTCTTGTAAAGCTTTTGAGCCAAGTTCAATTGCATAAAAATCTCTTGCGTTACCACTTAAAAGAGGGGTATCTACACCTGCTGCTTTGGCAATTTTCAAGGCAGACTGCGCGCGCTCGATTTCAGAAAGCAACTTGTTTCTAGCCTTATTTTCAAGAACTATTTTTTGCTGGAGTAGCTCGTTACGCTCACCAAAAACGAGAGCTTCAAGATGATCAAATGCATTATCACGAACTTGAACCTCAGTGAAAGCAATATAAGAGCTTAATAAATCAAAACTGCTTTCTTTTGTCATGGATTGAAAACTCAGAACATATGGTGCATCTTTGTCCTTCTTGTCTGTCAGTGACGCAGAGACCCTTTCTAACCACTCTATGTGTAGCTCGCGGGAAGCTTCTTCAGTTACCTCAGAAGCATTCGCAAAATGATTATCTTTAATATCTTGAAACTCTGGGCTGTCATCTAAGAAAGCTTGTTTATTATTATTTGAATTAAACAATTCAACAAATCGTTGAAATATGACCTGAGAATCAACTAAATAATCGAGTTCTTCACTACCAGAGGTTGAACCATTTGCTTGATAAATAGAGAAGGCAGGTTGAAATTGTTTTACCTGCTGCTGATACATTATTCTATCTTGAAGTTCAGCTTTTGTAATCTCGGCTTCAGAAGACCACCATTCTTGAGCCAGTAAAGCAAAACCAATAGCACTAGACGTAAATAAAGCCGTGACCAAAATAATTAAGAGCTTACCATCCCACAAAGCTTTAAAAAGCTCTCTAAGGTCGATCTCATCATTTGGAATGTACATCGGCGGATTTTGTTGGGTATACGACTGTGGTTGTGTGTGCTGCTTCACTGTAAATCTCTCAAAATATCGAAATTGATAACGGCAGAATCCTATCACACCGCATACCGTTAGTAATGTGTGAATTGTAAACTTTATGAAAGCGATCTTCAGACTATTCACAATTCACTGTACTCTACTCATATTCTAGTTCAAACGGCGTTTTACATGCAAGATAAGCACGGGCTTTTAACGGCCCCAATAGCAGACACATTGCGCACAATGACCATACCGACCATTTTCGGTATGGTGACGATCTTGATGTTTAACCTCGTCGATACTTTCTTTATCTCGTTGCTTGGAACCCAAGCCCTTGCTGCTGTTAGCTTTACCTTCCCTGTCACCTTTGCCATCAACTGCATCACCATGGGGATTGGTATTGGCTTATCGACGTGTATCGGTCGGTTGCTTGGCCAAGGCAGCGCACAAAATGCAGCACGCTTTACCTGTCATGGCTTATTGTTGGCTCTGCTTCTTGTCGGCTGCGCTTCTACGCTAGGTATTATTTCCTTAGAAGCACTGTTTACCCTGTTAGGGGCAAAGCAAGAATTGCTGCCGCTGATATCGGAATACATGTCGGTGTGGTATCTCGCGATCCCATTATTGGTCATTCCCATGGCAGGCAACAGCGCGATTCGAGCGACAGGCGATACAAAAACGCCCGCCAAGATCATGCTGCTCGCAGGCCTGATCAATGGTGTTTTAGATCCGCTACTCATCTTCGGTTACGGGCCTTTTCCTGAATTAGGGATTCAAGGCGCAGCCATTGCTAGCGGATTCAGTTGGTTTGGGGCGTTGTGTGGCTCATTGTATGTATTAACCATACGAGAAAAGCTGCTTGCTCCGCCCAAACTAAAAAACATCATCGATGACTGGAAACAGATCTTAACCATCGGCACACCCGCCGCCCTTTCCAATGCTCTGAATCCAATTGCTGGCGCTATTATCATGATGATGTTAGCCAAACAAGGAACCGAAGCTATAGCTGCTTACGGTGCAGCCCAGCGTATTGAATCGATTTTGATCATCGTGTTGATGTCTTTAACCTCTGCCCTCACGCCTTTTATGGCGCAAAACTTTGGCGCTGATAATCCACAGCGTAGTTTCAAAGCTCTGTTCTTAAGCATGCGCTTTGCGGTGATGTTCCAAGGTTTGATTTTCTTAATGATGGTGCCGTTAAGCATTCCTTTGGCTGCTCTATTCTCTCAAGAAGAATCCGTACGAGGCATCTTGTGGCACTACCTGTTAGTTGTGCCGTTTAGCTATGGATTCCAAGGGATTGTAATGATGCTGATCAGCGCGATGAATGCCATGCATCAGCCACTCAAAGCCTTTCAGTGGAGCTTCATGCGCCTGTTTGTATTCACATTGCCTTTCGCTTGGATCGGCAGCCAGATTGATGGCGTCGAAGGGTTGTTTATCGGCTTAGCATTGGGGAACATCATGGGTGGCATTTCAGGGTATTTGTTTGCGCTTCGTATAAAAAAAGATACGAGATGCGAAAAGACTTAAGAGCAGGTGAGAGATTCGAGATTCGAGATTCGAGATTCGAGATTCGAGATTCGAGATTCGAAGAGCTTGAGAGCAGAAAAAGACTAAAAAAAGGAAGAGGGCATGAAAGACACCACTTACAAAATGCTTTATGACGCACCAATTGGCAAGATGATCATTGTGAGTAATGGTGTGTCGCTTATTGAAATTGACCATGTAAATCATGAAGAGCTAATGATTAGCAATCCAGATGACCTTTGCCAACTGGCAGCGAAACAGTTAGATGAGTACTTCGCAGGTCAACGAATAGAATTCGATTTGCCATTAAAAGCGATAAAAGGCACTGACTTTCAAAAAGTAGCTTGGCAGGCTTTAACAACCATTCCTTATGGCGAAACCATCAGTTACGGTGAGCAAGCAAAGAGAATGGACAACCCAAAAGCCGTAAGAGCAGTGGGTGGTGCAAATGGCAAGAATCCATTTAGCATCGTAGTCCCCTGCCACCGAGTCATCGGTGAAAATGGGACATTAACCGGCTATACCGGCGGCATGAACCGCAAAGAGTGGTTGTTGGATTTTGAGCATTCGGTTCTGACTCAAGCTAGCAAATAACTCCCTGTCATTCCCTACAGCGAGGGACGAGCGTGATAGGGAATCTCTCTTTATGTTGAACACCAAGTATGACAAGCAATACTAGGCATAAGATTCCAGATACAAAAAAACGGCTACACTCACGCGCAGCCGTTCTAATATTCGATGAAAGTTAAAACTATTTATCTAAAAAAACAGTAATTACTTAACGATCACGTCACCCGACATTTCAACTGGGATATCAATACCAGACAGAGAAAGCATCGTTGGTGCAAGGTCAGACAGTTTACCGCCTTCTTTGAACTCAACATCTTTACTACCTACGTAGATAAGTGGCACTGGTAGGTTAGTGTGTGCCGTGTGGATGCCGCCCGTTTCTGGGTTTACCATCATTTCCGCGTTACCGTGGTCAGCGGTGATAAGCAGTTGGCCATCGGCTTCTTTGATTGCTTCAACCACTTTGCCAAGACATTCGTCTAGCGACTCTACCGCTTTAACCGCTGCATCGTAAACGCCAGTGTGGCCAACCATGTCACAGTTAGGGAAGTTACACACGATAGCGTCGTATTTGCCGCCTTTGATTGCTGCAACTAGCTTTTCAGTAAGTTCTGGTGCGCTCATTTCTGGCTGTAGATCGTAAGTCGCGACTTTTGGAGAAGCAACAAGTTGACGCTCTTCGCCTTCAAACTCGTCTTCTTTACCGCCGTTGAAGAAGAACGTCACGTGCGCGTATTTCTCTGTTTCAGAGATACGTAGCTGCGTTTTGCCTTCTTTCGATAGCCATTCACCGTAGGTGTTCTCTAGAGAAGCCGGTGGGAACGCACATAGAAGTGGGATGTCTGCTGCGTATTGAGTCAGCATCACGAAATCGATCGCTGGGAATACGTTACGAGCAAAACCGTCGAAGCTAGGCACGAATGCACGTGTGATTTCACGCGCACGGTCAGCACGGTAGTTCATGAAGATAACCGCATCGCCATCAACGATAGCGGCAGACTCTTCGCCTTCCGCTTTAATTTCAGTCGCTTTCACGAACTCATCGTTTTCGTCACGAGCGTAAGCCGCTTCTAGGCCAGCTACTGCAGTGTCGAATGTGAACTCTGCTTTTGCTTGAGTCAGCAGGTCGTAAGATTCTTGAACGCGATCCCAGTTGTTATCACGGTCCATTGCGTAGTAACGACCAATAAGCGAAGCAACACGACCTTTACCTAGCTTAGCGAATAGCTCTTGGAAACGTGCAAGTGTGTTTTCTGCGCTACGTGGCGGTGTATCACGACCGTCTAGGAATGCGTGTAGGTAAATTTTCTCTGCGCCACGCTCTGCTGCCATTTCAACAGCTGCATAGATGTGATCTTCATGAGAGTGAACGCCACCTGGAGACATAAGGCCCATGATGTGCACTGCTTTATCAGCTTTCACCGCTTTATCAACCGCATTCACTAGCGCTTCAGTTTGGCCGAACTCTCCATCTGAAATTGACTTAGTAATACGAGTAAGATCTTGATATACCACACGACCCGCACCGATGTTGGTGTGACCCACTTCAGAGTTACCCATTTGGCCATCAGGTAGGCCTACATCTAAGCCAGAAGCCGAGATTAGCGTGTTAGGTTGGTTAGCAATAAGACCGTCTAATACAGGTGTATTAGCGTTCGCGATAGCGTTGTCTTGGTTGTCTTCACGGTAACCGTAACCGTCAAGGATCACTAGAGCCATTGGCTTCTTAGCTGACATAGGACTGACCTCGTTCAATTCAAAATAAATCGGTATAAAAACAAATTAGCGTAATTTTACTACAGTTTACAGTCAAAACTGTAGCGGAAGATCAAGAAACGTCACAGGTAGGAGGATCGAATGTAAAAAATGTCGTTATTCGTCATATCCAAATGATCAATCCACAGAAGGTATATACCCGTTCAACTTGAAAATGCAGGCTTCAATATCTGAAAATTATCCGTAA
>NZ_JBFSPI010000128.1:0-8319 GCF_041464685.1 Vibrio sp. 10N.237.312.B06 | reverse complement strand
ACTCTTTACCATGCTGTTCAAAAAACACTCACGAAAGATCAACACGCCCTAATAACTTGTACTGCGAAAAGAGGGAAATAGATCAGTGTGAGATGGAATAAGGGGGTTAGTAAGAGTTTTGAGCCACTAATGAGGATTTTGGATTTTTCGTCAGACGGTTGGTGACCACGTTTATGAGCAAAAAATCATAGCTTAACGTGTTAAAGGTTTTCTTTAAGAAAGTGGGGTGAGTTGGTGTTGTTTTGCTAGCTTGTTTCTGCCCCAAAGTGAGCCAGTGAAGGATTGAACTCAGCTTCAACCCCTGAAATTTGCCTTACTTTTCCTCATGCTTAGAGATCCAACAATGTAGCTAAGTTATCTAATCTACAACAGACTGACCCTCAATCACAGTTACGCACAAATATGTGGCTCAATTATTTCTAGGCTATTGAATAGTGGAAAGCATTGATAACGTGCCTTGAATCAGATGCAATGTGTGCTTGCACGGCTTTCAACTAGAAAATCAACTCAAAACTAAATAATATTTATATTTTTCAGGTAGTTAGGTTGGTTGGGTGCATGAGATGCCAATTCATTCTGGTACTATATTAAAATGTTAGGGTTCTCGAGTGAGACTTATATTTAAGTTTTTGTTCTGAAAATCACTATAATTCATCGCTTTCTTTCGGTTTAGGTATAAGACATGGACTACATATTAGCTGGAGTCGTTATATTTTCGGTAAGTATTGGAGTTGCTTCCATTAAGCGCTGTATGGAAAGGTATACTGAAAAAATCATCACCAGTCAAAAACAGTTAGAAAGTAATCTAATTGAAGACAATCTAAAACTCAAAGAGCAAGTCAATCAACAAACTGAGGAGCTCTTAATCATGATGAGATACGTGAAAATTCACAAAAGTATGGATCACTTTAAAGATTTTAGAGATCACATGAAAACGGCGATGTCTTTAAATCACGATGGTTTTAATGATAACTAAATCAAGCCCATACAAACATTTAAGTGTGATTTTCCACGATTGGCATTTTTTGTCTGGGTTTAGTTCAGGGTTTACGGCGTTCCAGTTGAGTGCAGTGGTAGCTCATCACCTTAATTGGGCTAATTTTAAGTGGATAGTCCATGAATAGTAGATTTATTAACTACAAACAAGAAGAAATTGAAAAAAATATATATCGAGTATTCAGTTTTGAACGTTTACTTGAATTATTTAATCAACAAGAACTTACATTAGTCCACCCGTCTCTATGGGAAGACCCATTTGAGAATTTTTTCTTGAACTCCGAATTTACAAATGCTGCTGGACGCACATTTTCATTGGATTTAAAGTATGGTGTCTATGGCCAATGTTGGTCATTGTCTAGAGAGTCTGATGCGATGTGGCGTATTTATTCTCCAGATAAAAGAGGTGTTAAGGTAAGGACAACTTCTCGTAAATTACTCAGTTATTTGAATGATGCGACCGTTGATTATGGTTCTGCTTATATTGGTAAGGTTAATTACTTACCAAAAACAAAAATGAATGAATTATGTAATGATGATAATTTTATTCGCTCATCTTTAGATTCTGAACAAGGGATAGCATCGACCTTATTATATAAGCGCCGAGAGTTCTCCCATGAAAATGAAGTCCGGTTAATTCATACTAAAGCTAGTTGCCGAGAAGGAAGTGACAAAGTATTTTCTTTTTCAGTTAACCCTATGGAGTTGGTAGATCAGATTGTTTTTGACCCACGAATGAACGATGACCTGTTTCAGGTATACAAAAAACACATATCGGATTTAGGCTTTAAGAAGAGTATTGTAAAGTCGTCACTCTATGATTTACCAGCGTTGAAAATTAAAATTTAACAAAGCAATCAATATGATGCGTTACGCTCGGCGGATTTGGTATGGAGTTTGGTGGGTTCATCGTGACACACTTTATTGCAGGGTTAGCTCTCTTACGGAGAAAAATTTTGAAATTGCAATACAATAATTACGATGAGTACATGAGGTTTATATCATCTGATGATGCATTGTTTCATTTTACTCGGAAAGATACATCGTTGGAGTACATCCTGTTCAATAAGTCTCTTCGGTTCGGCGAGTTTTCAGGGACTAATGATCCACAAGAATATAAGTCTAAGTTAACAGGGGCGGTTGGCTGGGGTTGGGAAAGCCGTCATGATCAAAAAATTGAAGAAGCTACATTGCTAGTTGATAAAATACTGAGAGAGAAGTCCAAGTTCATATCATTTTGCCAAAACGATATTGTTGATGACAATTTGCATTCTCATGGCGTGCTGAAATCTAGAATGTGGGCTCAATATGGCGAGAACCATAAAGGTATATGTATTGTTGTTTCGAAAGCTAAATTGATTGATCAATTGACTACGGCGTTTGACCTAAATTATCAATTAGATTATGGCAAGATTCAATACGAAGAACCTGATCTAAGCCGGAATATACCTTGCTTAGATATCGATGGTCCGGAATTAGATAACCTTACAAGCAGTGATGTGGCGATAAATTTTGTAACTAAGCACATTGATGAACTTCTCTTTACAAAACAGCCGGATTACAAAGATGAAGCTGAGTTTAGGTTTGTTTTAATTCCCAAATATTTAGAACATGTCTCAGTACCAATTCATGTCGATTTATTAAAGTGCGTGCATTCGATAATACTTGGTGATGTGTTCCCCGTGGTTTACAAGCCGACGATTTTTCAGTTGGGGCAAGAGTTAAAAATTCCCGTTAAGAAGTTACATTGGGAACATCATGCTTACATTTTACTAAATTGGGACAAGAGCTAACAAACGACTAAGGCTTCAACTTACTTTGCCTAATCTGACAGGAACGTTTTAGTACAGTAATTCTAAATTGTTCCTGTAAAGAGGCTTCGTAGATCTTAAGTTTTACTCGTGGCACTTTTCTCAAAAAGTGCCAGCTAGCTCAAATCTGCCCCATTGTGTATTTCAACTACAGACACCCATTGGCACGCGAAGCTAAGTTTTTCTTATTTTTGGTAACTTGAAATTCACTTGATAAAGCCATTGATTCTTTTAATGTTTCCAGGTGGGAAAATAAAGTATTATACATGGATAAAATCAAAAAATATATTTTGCTATCGTGTGGTTTTTACTCACTTTTTAGGTGATCCAATGAAAAAACCTCTATTTCTTCTTTTTCCGTCTTTCTGTTTTGCGACAGAAATGAGCGGTATCAATGAGTTAAAGTACAAAGTCGAGGATAAGAAAGGCGTAATTAGTTGGGATGTTTCAACTTTTTATAAAAAAGATGGTTTCTTTAGTCTAGGCTGCATTGATATGAGACCAGTAAAAAACTTGTGTGCCCAAATAGAAAAGAGAGAGTGCACAGATGACGAGTTATTCTTTGCAATCGCATACTTTCCTACACCTATTGATATGCCATATACTTCCGATATCGACGTTGTTGCGCTCAGCGCTTCAGGATACGAGACGTATTACATCACTGACGCAGGGCATCATGGAAACAACAGTTTCTTCGTCACTAAGAAAGATGTCTATCACTACAGCAAGATAATAGACATGTTCTCAAACGTTGATTCAGTAAGCGTTGACATGGTATATAAAAACTATAACACCATATCTGACAAAATAGACGAAACGTTGAGTTACGATACTAAAGAGCTTACATACGCTATTGATGTGAAAGAGCTAAGAGAGGCTTTTAATGAGTATCAATCTAATTGCACTCTTTGATTTGGTAGTAAAATGGAGGTTCGATGAGGCGGGGCTTTTCACCTACCAAAACTAATCCCATCAAACTAAAACTGTATAAATGTACTAACACGTTTTTGTCCAACATTGAGTTAGCTGCCGTGGTTAGCTCATGAATTTGTATCCATGGCACTTTGTACTTGAAAGTGCCCCATTACGTATATGGAATCCACGTATTTACAAAGTGATTTTGGCAATAAAAATTAAGATGCGGCCGTATATTCGGCTTCTTCTTGAAGGAGCTACCTTCTAGCCTTTGATGTTTTGCGCACCTACTGTCCTCATCGAGTTTGTAGCTTCTAAGGCATGACAGAATGGCCAGGTTTTCAGTAGGTTGGCCTTACCTTTTATGCATCATCATTTTGTAAAATTTAAAAATTTGTTAGTGATTAATTAGTGAGTAATACTGGTTTATATTCAGTCTCATACCGAAACATTGCCCACGCAGTACGTACCACTTTGTTAGCCAGTGCAATGCAGGCCTTCTTGAAGCCGATACGATCTATGATGCTCCTCAACCAAGCGTCCTTCTGAGTCTTCGGTTTTTCGGGTAGTCGTCCAACGTAAGACATTGCGCCAAGATAAAGAAGCGAGCGTAGCTCCTTCACACCACCGCATTTATCGATCCCAATCATAAAAACTTTGCCACCTGAACTGTGCTGTTTAGGTGTAAGATCAACAAATACTGAAGCTTGTCTTCCATTCTTGAACTGCTTTCCATCACCAAGAGTTATATAGAGCATCGCAGCAGTTGTTTCACCAACACCTTCAATGCCCATTAATCGTTGGCACGGTTCTATCTGACGGGTTAAAGCATTTTTCTCTTTTTCGAATGCGATGAGTTTTGCTTTAAGTTCTGTATATTGCTCCCACAGCATCGACAGAACGGATACGACATTGGAGGGTATTGGGGGATCGCCATCAAGCACGGTTTGAACCGACGCTTTTAAGCCTTTTTCACCTCTAGGGTTTGCTATCCCGTAGCCCAAAATTGTCCCTCTAATGTGAAGAGCTAGGGAAACAACACTACGAGATAAGAATCTACGGCTAGTTTCTAAAGAATGCATAGCTTGTTGTTCCAATGACTTTGGACGGCTGTACTTGATACCAATTTGTATAGCGGCGTTAGCGATGGCGAGAGCATCATTATGATCCGTTTTATGACCTTCTAGATATCCTTTCACCTTCTTAGGGGTAATGATTCGGACTTCATGCCCAAATTTTTCTGCTAATTGTCCCCAGTAATGGCAACCGCAACAACCTTCCATGACGACAATCGAAGGCTGAGCCTTTGCCAAGAACTCTTTCATCTTCTGGCGACTCAGAGGTTTATTGGACATTAGCTCACCATGAATGCTGATATGGCAGGCTTGAAGAACATTTTTTGCTAAGTCGATAGCGATAACATTTTTAGTCAACATATTGGAACCCTCGGTTTTTCCTCACTCTCCTAAGTCTAGATTGTTAAGGAGGGAGTGGATTCCATACATCAAGTTAAGGCAATCCGCATCTCAATTCTCGTGTACTCATTGGGGTTTGATGCCCAATGGAACGAAAACGTACGCTAACAAGAACAAACGTGTCATTTAAGTTATGACACAGCCAACAACGACACATAGGTAATGACATATACTGATTTTTGATTGCTTTTTGCTAATGACCGTAGGATCCAGCTAAACAGCGCACCGTTCCAAATCATTGATTTAATGCTTAACGTACAAAACCGTACCATTGTTATTACTCGGTATAACAAAACGCAATTGGTCTATCAACAAGCACACATGTAATATTCATAAAAAACATGGACTATTCATATGAAAAAGTTATTGCTATTTGCTCTGTTGTTTCTCGCTGGATGTAACCAGCAAAACACCACGCCTTCAGACCCAAATCACAATCAACACCATCAGAGTTTAAAAAAAACGCCGGCGCTCGCAGCAGAGCTTAAGGCTCAGCCTACAATTGATGACCAATTTACTCTGCTGTACCGAAAATTTGATTACACATTAGACAGAAGTGACTCCCTGACAGGTCGTGATAAAAATAAAGACGGAATACGCGATGATATAGAGGCATTTATCAATGCGTTAGAAGTGTCAGAACCCGTACGCAATGCATTGAAGCAAGATGCACTTCAAACTCAGAAAAACCTATATTACAATTGGAGTGAGAAGACTGAGGCTAATGTTGACAAAGCCATGGCGATAGGTGACGAATACGATAAAGTCATCGCTTGTAAAAAATTTGTCCGTATCCCCGTAAGAGATAGAACCAATACATCCAAAACAATCACAGCGCTGACCTACAACACTAAAGCTAGAACGGTGGCTTACCTTACTTACAATCATTTGCTAGATGGTTCAGTCAGCACATCGCTCCCTGCAGAGGAGCAATACTGTGAATAAACTAACAAGTGTCCTTTTGCTTTGCATGATATCCCCCGTCCATGCCAGTGCCGGTTCTTGTGATATTGAGGGTTACACTATAGGGTTCTTTAATGGTGTCGCTACGACGCTAAAAGCCGCTAAACTGGGAAGGGATGAAATAGAATCAACCCTCGGCATCAAACAATTCAAAGGCGAGTCAGTTGAATATCAACTGTTCTACAATGACTCATATATTGAAAGTAACGGGTTGAATGTCTTAGCTGATTTTTCTGAAACTTTTGACCAGAGAACGCAAGAGTTGGGTCAAAAGCAATTTGACCGATGGGAAGCGTTTTGGGAAATCGTTAGCGGACGTCAGGACAGTTCAATCATCCAAAAAATTAGCGCGACTTTTTCTTGGTTTAAAGGGTTTGTTTTTGATCTTGTCAGCCAAGGTCTGAATACGATGATTCGTGAGTTTTTGCAGCTCTTGAGTGCTTCGATTGATTCACCTGATACTGAAAAAACTCAGATGCAGCATAAACTCATCAATGATTCCAATACATGGAAAGGCAAAAAGCTAATTTATATTGCTCACTCGCAAGGAAACTTATGGGTGAACCAATCTTACAAGTATGTGGTTTCTCAATTAGGATACGACGCTGATAATATTCACGTGGTTCATATTGCGCCGGCCTCGCCAACATTAACCCCTGATAGTGGCTATATTTTATCAACGTCTGACCTTGTTATTAATGGCTTGCAACTAGCAGGAATAGGCTCTGTTCCTGTACCAAATACCGTTATAGTACCAAGCACAGCAGACATTACAGGGCATGGTTTAATTGAGATCTATCTAACTCATCCTGACTCGATTAACAAAATCAAGAAATCTGTGGGGCGAGCTTTTGATTCACTTACCAAGCCGGACATGGAAGATCATCTCTTTGAAGTGACCTATCAATACACGCCTTCTTTTGTTGAAAGTCACGCTGTATCAGAGACTAAATTTGTCGATAACCCAAGTGGAGATTGGTTCGATAAAGTGATGCACCAACGTCACGACGACTCCTACTTCAAATTCAATCCTGACACCTTAAAATACAAACTTAAACCTGTTGCTGGCTTAAAATATTTATCCCATTTACACGATAAGACAAACAGAAGAAATCAAACATTTACCGTCGTGCAATGTTCAAACATCCCGAACGATGACCCATTTATACTGGGGGAAAAATCCGAATCATTAATGTGGTACGGATATGATGAGCAACCGGACAATACCAAAGTTATTGTGACAGTCAGAGATAGATATGGAAGAAAACTACAAAGTGCAGAACAATCCATCACTGAACTCCGTCACCTAGGGTGGAGTTATCAAGGTATATTCCTTGATTTAAGAGCGATAAATTCTTTTTCAAATGAAGAAAATCAGTTCATAAAAAAACGAAATCTAGAGACTAAGTACGAACTTAATTCTTACTCAATTTTATTACCAACCACAACCTAAATATACCTATTGGTAGGCTAACGCAGTAGCATTAATTCAGATTATCGTCTTGAAGTTCCCTCACTTCTAGCTACACATAAGGGCACGGAAAAATGCTGTGTCCATATCTCTCATCGGTATAAAATTCAACAACTTAAACTGTAAGCGCCCCATGAACCCACGGGGCGATATAACTAATTTTTGAAGTTCCAAGGTAGGAGCGCATCGATATCAGGCTCTGCTTTCGCCAGTTCTTTCATGCACTTGACCATGTAGTCATAGAGGATAAGGCCGTTGGCTTTCGCGGTTTCGACGATACTGTAAAGCATCGCGCTCGCGTCAGCGCCATTTGCAGTGGTCGAGAATAACCAATTTTTTCGGCCTATAACCAGCGGTCTAATTGCCCGTTCAGCTCGATTATTGTCTATCGATAAATGACCATCCTCGATATAGCGGATGAGCTTCGGCCATTGCCCAAGCGTATATTTAATCGCTTTACCTAATGGACTAGAGCTTATCACTTGTTGGGACGTCATCCACTCGGACAGCTCATCCAGTATTGGTTTGGCGTGTATCTGACGTTCTGCTTTTCGTTTTTCGGCAGACGCACCTTTTAAGCGTAAATCTATCCCATAAAGTTTTTGGATTTTGGCAAGCGCTTTATCTGCTTTGTGTGATTACCGAGGGAGGTTGACGGTCTAAATACCGAAGGATTCTGTCGTTGCTT